>NZ_JBHYKH010000269.1:4919-5709 GCF_042741275.1 Streptomyces sp. NPDC058964 | reverse complement strand
GGGGCGCGGGCGCCGCCCCGCCCCGGGCCCCGCCCCCCGCCGCCGCCGCGCCGCCCCGCGCCGCCCGCCGCGCCCCGGCCCCGCCGCCCCCCGCCCGGGCCGCCGCCCCCGCCGGCCGGCGGCCCGAGCCGGCCCTCCTGACGCCCGTCACCCGCAGGAGTCGCGCAGGGCCGCCAGCGCCGACCAGGCGGCGTGCCGCTCCTCGCGGTCGAAGACCCGCGGCGCCATCGAACGTCCGGGCGTGAACACCACGTAGAGCAGCGGGAGGTACGACAGGTCCCCCCACTCCTCGCGCGTGTGCCCCCGGGCCAGGGTCCGGCCGCAGCTCGCACAGGTGATCCAGGGGACGAGGAACAGCTCCGGCGAGGACCGGTCCGGCAGCACGGACCGCCCCGGGACCGGGTCCCCGGCGCCGTCCCCGAGCACCCGCAGCAGCTCCGGCCCCACCTCGCGCGGACAGGCGGCGATGTCCGTCCCGAGCTGGTCCCACACTCCCCACTCCTGTGCCATCACCGCGATCTCGGCGCGCTCCACGTCACCCAGGGGCAGGCCGAGTTCACGGACCCGCCGGACCAGCACCGTGAGCCCGGCCTCCTGCTCGCCGATGTCCCAGCAGCCCCGGACCTCGTCCACGTCCCCGGGGGAGGGCAGCAGCGCGGCCAGCCGGTGCCACAGGTCGGCTTCGTCGGCGTACGGGGGAACGGTCGCGTCGGTCATGCGGGAACCCTCGCACGGCCGGCCGGCAGGCCGGGCACCGCCGGGCGGTACACCCCCCCGAGCAATCCGATGA
>NZ_JBHYKH010000269.1:0-4909 GCF_042741275.1 Streptomyces sp. NPDC058964 | reverse complement strand
CGGGGCGCAACCCCCCCGGTCCCAGGACTTGGTGTACCACCCCGCCCCCGGCCCCCCCCGGGGGGGGCGGGGTGTCCCCCCGCCCGCCGGGGGGGGTCCGCAGGACCGTCTCGGTCAATCGGCCTCCGAGAACACGAACGAGAACTCGGCCGGCTCCGCCCACAGGTAGTACTGGGGCAGCGGGCCCGGGCCGCAGGACTGCGAGCCGATGCCGTGCTGGCCGTGGTCGAGGTTGACCCAGACCGTGTCGCCGGGCGTGAGATCCGTGAGGTGCGCGGCGGCGTCCAGCTGCTCGCTGGTCCAGCGGCGGGCGGTGAACCAGAACTCCGGATCGCCCTCGATGCGCAGACCGCCGATCTCCGCCCGGCGGACGTCGGCGCGGGCGCCGTTCTCCTGGGGGCGGACGTACGGCGTCTGCATATCGTCGACGGTCGACTCCCAGCTGCCGACCCATGCCGCGGCCCTGGTGTCCGGGTACGCCTCACCGGGGCCGCCGCCGAACCACCTCACGGTGCCGGCCTGGGACAGCCCGAACCGGATGCCGAGGCGCGGCAGCGGCACCGTCCAGTCGCCCTCGGGAGTCACGGACACGGTCAGCTTCAGCCGGTTGCCGTCCGACGTCCAGCGGTACACCGTCGACAGGCCCACCTCCCGGGCGGCGGGCGCCACCCGGGTGCGTACGGTCAGCGCGTCGTCGCCCGGCTCCACCGCGTCCAGGCGGTGCCGCATGCGGTGCAGGCCGTACTTCCGCCACAGCAGGCCGTGGCGGACGTCCGTCTGCCAGGCCGCGCCGTCGTCGTTGTCGGTGGTCGCCCGCCACACGTCCAGCCGGAGTCCGGCGACCTCCACACCACCGATCGTCCGCAGTGCGCCGGTGCGGGCGTCGAAGGAGGCCGGCCCCAGGGTGATCAGCCGCTCGCCGACCACCGGAGCGCCGGTGGGCGCCACGGATGGCAACTGCCGTGCGGAGGCGACGAACCGGCCCCACGCCACCACATGGTCCCGCGGTCCCCACGGGGTGTCGGCGGCGAGCAGCGCCCGTACCGTCCACTGCGTCTCACCGGTCGCGGTCGTGGGCGGCTCGGGCAGCTTCACATCGGCCGACTCGCCGGGTGTCAGCGCCGGCACCGAGAGGCCGCCGGAGGCGACCGTCTCGCCGTCGACCTGGTACGACCACTCGAAGGCCAGTCCCGACAGGTCGGCGAAGTCCTGCTTGTTGGTGATCCGCACGGTGGCGTCGGTGCCTGCCCCGAGCTCTCGGCTCCGCTCGGACAGGGGCGACCCCCCTACCTCGATCGCGACCGGCTCGATCACCTTCTTGTACTCGATCAGCCCCGGCGACGGCCGCCGGTCGGGGAACAGCAGCCCGTCGCAGACGAAGTTGCCGTCGTGCAGCTCCTCGCCGAAGTCGCCGCCGTACGCGAAGCCGTACCGCTCGTCCTTGATGCCGTGGTCGATCCACTCCCAGACGAAGCCGCCCTGGAGCCGGTCGTACGACTCGAAGAGCCGCTGGTAGTCGGCGATCCCGCCGGGGCCGTTGCCCATGGCGTGGCCGTACTCGCACAGGATGAAGGGGAGTGCCCGGCGCCCGTGCGTACCCCCGTCCAGGCCCCGGCCGATCCGTTCGACCTCCGCGTGACCGGCGTACATGCGCGAGTAGACGTCCGTGTCACGGCAGTTGATGTCGCCCTCGTAGTGCACGAGCCGTGAGGAGTCCCGGTCGCGGATCCACTGGGCCATCGCGGTGAGACCGCGGCCGGTGCCCGCCTCGTTGCCGAGGGACCAGATGACGACCGACGGATGGTTCTTGTCGCGCTCGACCATACGGGCGGCGCGGTCGAGCAGCGCCGGGGTCCAGCGCTCGTCGTCGACGGGGTTGTCCCGCCAGGCCTGCTCGGTGAAGCCGTGGGTCTCCAGGTCGCACTCGTCGACCACCCACAGGCCGTACTCGTCGCAGAGGGAGAGGAAGGCGGGGTGGGGCGGGTAGTGGGAGGTGCGGACCGCGTTGATGTTGTGCCGCTTCATCAGCAGCACGTCCTCGCGCATGGTCTCCGGGTCGAGGGCGCGGCCCTTCTCCGGGTGCCACTCGTGGCGGTTGACGCCCTTGAAGAGGACCGCCCTGCCGTTGACCTTGATCAGACCGTCGGTCAGCTCGACCGTCCGGAAGCCGATCCGCAGGGGCACCCGCTCGCCCTCGGTGGCCAGCACGCCGTCGTACAGCTTCGGGGTCTCCGCCGTCCACGGATCGACCGCGACCGTCACCGGCTCACCGGTCGCCGCGTCGATGCCCAGGTCCGGCACGGTGACCCGGCCGTCCACGTCGGAGTCGACACGCAGGGTGCCCTCGCCGGTCACGTGGTCGTAGGAGGCGTGCACGAAGAAGTCGAGGACGGCACCCGCCGGGCGGTGCAGCAGGGTGACGTCACGGAAGATGCCCGGCAGCCACCACTGGTCCTGGTCCTCCAGGTAGGAGCCCGCCGACCACTGGTGCACACGGACGGCCAGTACGTTGCCGCCGGGCCTGAGCAGATGGCCGACCGCGAACTCGTGCGGCAGCCGGGAGCCCTTGAACTCGCCGACGTCCGTGCCGTTCAGCCAGACGCGCGCGCAGGACTCGACACCGTCGAATCTCAGCACCGCGCCTCCGTCGGACGGCCAGCCGGACGGCAGGTCGAATACGCGCAGGTGGTCGCCGGTGGGGTTCTCGGTCGGGACGCGGGGCGGGTCGACCGGGAAGGGGTACAGATGGTTGGTGTAGATGGGGGAGCCGTGGCCCTGGAGGACCCAGTGGCCGGGGACCGAGACCTCGGCCCAGTCGCCGGCGTCGTACCCCGGCTCGGCGAACGAGTCGTCCTCGGCGTCGGCCGTCGCCGACAGCCGGAATCGCCAACCGCCGTTCAGTGACAGTGTTCTCGAGTCCGAGGAGGCGTACCAGGCCCGGGGCGGCAGTGCCCCGGAGCCGGGTGCCACGTCCTCTACGTAATCGATGGCCGTGGTAGTGCGGAAGGACATCTGTCTCCTTGCTCAGCCCTTGATACCGGTCTGCGCGATCCCCTGCACCAGCCAGCGCTGGAGGAAGAGGAACACGAACAACAGGGGCAGGATGGAAATGGCGGTGGCCATGAAGATCAGGTGGTAGTTGACGGTCTGGTTGGTCATGTACGAGGAGAGCGCGACCTGGACCGTCCAGGCGCCGGGGTCCTGGCCGATGACCAGCGGCCACAGGAAGGAGTTCCAGCCGTTGATGAAGGTGATCGTGGCGATCGCCGCGAAGAAGTTCAGCGAGTTGGGGACGACCACACGCCAGTACGCGCCCCAGTGTCCGAGCCCGTCCACGCGTGCCGCCTCCTCCAGCTCCTTGGGGAACCCCAGGAAGTACTGCCGGAAGAGGAAGCAGGTGAAACCGCTGAACAGACCCGGGACGACGAGACCGCGGTAGCTGTCCACCCAGCCGAGGGACGACACCAGCACGAAGCTGGGCACGAAGGTGACGGCGGCCGGAACCATGAGGGTCACCAGCACGGCGTAGAAGACCTTGTCGGCGTGCCGGTAGGGGATGCGGGCGAGGCCGTAGCCGGCGAGCGAGCACACGAAGAGCGTGCCGACCGTATGCAGTATGCCGACGACCAGGGAATTCACCATGGACTGCCCGAAGTCGACCGTGGGGTCGTCGAACGGCTCGGTGATGTTGCTCCACTGGATGTGGCCGGGGAAGAACTTCCAGTTCTCGCCGGTGATCTCCGGATCGGTGGAGAGGGCGTTGCGGATCAGCAGATAGAACGGGACGAGGAAGAAGAACGCGGCGACGCCGGTGGCGACGTACAGCCCGGTGGAGCTCATCACCCCGCCCCCGCGCCGGACGCGGCGCGCCGGGACGGAGGGCGGCCGGCTCCCGCTCACCTCGGGTGCGGTCGTGGTCACTTGGACGCGTCACCCCTTCCGAATCCCATGATCCTGCCCTGGAACAGGGTCACGACGCAGATCAGCAGGGTCAGGATCACGGCTCCGGCGCTGCCCGCGCCGTAGTTCTGGTCCTGGCCGAGGGCCGTGTAGTAGAGCTCGACGAGCGGCGGACGGCCCCACGTCGTCTTGGACAGCAGGTTGAAGAACTCGTCGAAGGCCTGGTAGGCGGCCACGAGCAGCAGCAGGACCACCGCCGTCGAGGTGGCGCGCAACTGCGGCAGTGTGATGTGGCGGAAGGTCTGCAGGCCGGGCTTCGCGCCGTCGATCGCGGCGGCCTCGTACAGCTCCCGCGGGATGTTCTGCAGCGCGGCCAGGAACAGGATCATGTAGAAGCCGGACTGCAGCCACAGGCGGGCGGTGAGGATGACCAGCCAGTACCAGGGCGGGTCGGGGTCGGCGAGCCAGGCGATGTTGTCCACGCCGAACCAGCCGATGACGGTGTTCGCCAGGCCGAAGCGCACGCCGCTGAAGATGGACATCTTCCAGATCAGTGAGGCGGCGACATAGCTGCAGGCCGTCGGCAGGAAGAACACCGACCGGCAGAACGCCCGCATGAAGCGCAGCCGGTTCACCAGCAGTGCCAGGCCCAGCGAAAGCGCCCAGGTGATGGGCACGATGAACGCGGCGAAGACGGTGAAGGTGAGCAGGGAACCGGTGAAGTTGCCGTCCGTCAGCATCTGACGGTAGTTGTCCAGGCCCACGAAGTCGCTGGGCGTCACGGTGAAGCGGGCCTCGAAGAAGCTGAGGTAGACGCTCCAGCCGATGGGGATGTAGACGAAGACGATCAGCCCGGTGAGGAACGGGCCGGTGAAGAGCCAGAAGGTGAGCGTGCGGCTGCCGCGCAGCCCCCGCCGCGGGCCGGGGCCGGATAGCCCCGCCCGGGGGGGGGGGGCGGGGGCCCCGGGGGGGGGGGGGGGGGGTTGTGGGGGCGGGGGCCGCCCCCCGG
>NZ_JBHYKH010000268.1:8370-12090 GCF_042741275.1 Streptomyces sp. NPDC058964 | reverse complement strand
GCGCCCCCCGCGCCCCCCCCCACCCCCCCCCCCAGACCCCGCGTGGTGGGGGGGGGGTGGGGCCGCGCCCCCCCCCCTCCGCCCGCCCCCCACCCCCCCCGCGGCGTGTTTCGTCGTGGCCTGACTGGCGGCAGACGGAAGGAGTCAGTCAGACCCGGACGGTCTGCAGGGCGCGGGCCCAGGACTCGAGCTGGTCGAAGAGAGTGGTCGTGGCCGCGTCGTGCTGCTCGCCGGGCTTGAAGACGGAGAAGTTCTCGAAGTCGGTGAACAGCGAGAAGGAAAGCTGCTGGCGCACGTGGGCCATCTGCAGTTCGCTGGCCACGCCCCGCAGGTGCTCGATGGCCCGTGCGCCGCCGAGGGATCCGTAGGAAACGAAGGCGGCGGCCTTGTTGTTCCACTCTCCGTACAGGTAGTCGATCGCGTTCTTCAGTACACCGGAGGTGGAATGGTTGTACTCGGGGGTAACGAAGATGTATCCGTCGAAGCCTGCAATCTTGGCCGCCCAGGCCTTGGTGTGCTCGCCCTGGTACTGGCCCATGGACGGCGGGATGGCCTCGTCCAGGTGGGGCAGCGGGTAGTCGGCGAGGTCGACCAGTTCGTACTCGGCGCCGGTGCGCGCGCCGGCCCGGTCCACGACCCAGTCGGCGACAGCCTTGCCGTTGCGGCCTGGGCGGGTGCTGCCAAGGATGACGGCAATCTTCAGGTCACTCATGTTCTGTTCTCCTTGATGGGCCGGTCGACCGGAGGCCGAACCGGTGGATGCGCGGCGCGCGTATATCGCGGCATCGAGCTGCAGGTAGCGTCCCGCCATGCCTTTCATGGCGGTGATGTTGTGGGCGTAACGGTCGACAGTTGCCGTGGCGGCCAGTTCCATCTCGCCGTCAAGCGTCCGAGCCTGCGTCACGGTGAACGTGAGCGGCGCCTGGACTCCGCGGGCCGTCAGGAGGCCGTACAGCCTCCATGTGCCGGTGGAGTCACGCAGGACGCTGGTGGAGGTGAAGCTGATGTCGGAATGGCCATCCGCGTCCAGGAACGTCTCCGACAGCACCTTCCGGTCGCGCACGCGATGGCCGCTGGTGTAGCTGGTCGCATCCGCGACGGCCTGTACGTACGAGCCGGTGGCGGGCTCGGCGATGGAGATGGTGCCCGAGCGCAGCGTGAAGTTGCCGCGGACGGTACCCATGCCGAACAGGTGCTTGGCGGCAAAAGCAATGCTGGACCGGGACGGGTCGATGACGTAGTCACCCAGCGGGGGAACCTCGGCAGTCATTGCAACGCCCTCTCACTTGAACTTTCATGTGTGACCCTAGACCAGGACACATGAATGTTCAAGTGACTGCTCGCGTGAAGTTTCAAGCCAGTACACTTGGGGCATGTCTGAACGCCCGTCTTCCTCGAACGACCGGCCGCGCTGGCTGACTTCGGCAGAGCTGGAGACGTGGCACGCGTTCACACTCATGCTCTACAAACTGCCCACCGCCCTGGAAGCGCAGCTGCAGCAGGACGCACGGCTCAGCCTGGTCGAGTACTACGTCCTCGCCGGACTGTCCGACCAGCTGGAACACCGGATGCGCATGAGTGAACTGGCCGTTCTCGCCAACTCCGAGTTGTCCCGCCTCTCCCATTTGATCAGCAGGCTCGAAAAACGCGGTTTCGTTCGCCGTGAGCCCGACCCCGCCAACGGCCGCTACACCCACGCGATCCTGACCGACGCGGGCTACGCCCATCTCGTCGAAGCGGCCCCTGCGCACGTGGCCCGGGTACGCGAACTGGTCTACGACGCCCTCGACCCCGCCGAACTGCACGGTCTGCGCACCGCCGCCGAGAAGATCGTCAGGCGCATCGACCACACAGGGCAGGTCCCCTGCCCACCAGGGGGCAGGGGAGTGGAGAACCAGCCACAGCGCGATGCGCGGCAAGCCGCTGCCACTCAGGGCCCTGACGCATAGACCGCCCGTCCCCGGTTGCAGCCCACGGGACGAACCGCATGCCCGGTACGCCTCGGCGCCGCCCTTACCGACCGCAGCACCCCGGCTCGCGCGGCGCCGGGACCGGTATGGGTGGCGCCGGTGGCGGTGGACCTGCCCCACGTCCGCCTCGATACGTCGCGTAGCTCGTCGTCATCGTCGGGCGGCTCCAGGCCCGGCGCGGTGTGCCCGTCGTTCCCTGGGAACGCCGGTTTGGCTGCTTTGGCTGCTTTGGCTGCGCCGTCGGTGTTTCCTGGCGCTTGCGGCGCCTGGGCCTGGGACAGGGTGCAGGAAGGAGGGGGTAACCACGGTCCGGCCTGATCCGGCCGCGGGGAGTGGTTCCGCTCGCGCAGGAGGGCGCGGGCCGTGGCATGAGTCGTGGGCTGTGGCGAGGTCGGCGAGCGGCAGCCCTCGCCGACTCGCCGGTTCACGTGGTCAGGGGCTTCGTTTCTGGTTCTGGTCCCGGGAACCAGGAAGTCACGGCGTCAGCACCCACCGGCCGCGCTGTCCGCCATCGCGGAGAGCTTGGTAAGCCTGGGCGGCGTCCTCCAGAGGCACCGTGCCGGCGCGACGGGCTTCCAGTTTTCCCTGGGCGGTCAGCGCCAGCATGTCGCGCAGCCGATGACCGTCGGGGACGACCACTCCGCTGGTGATGGTGATGCCACGCTCCGGCTTGGGCTCCAAGCCGGGAAAGACACCTGCATACATTCCGTGGTCGCGGACAGCCCGCAGGGCCGCGCCGTTCAGCCGCGCGCCGTCCAGCACCCCGTCGAAGCCCGTGACTCCCTCCAGACTGTTGATCGTCTCCACGGCCCCGGCCCGGGTCAGAAACTCTGCGTCGGAGGGGCGGGCCAGAGCCGTGACAGCCCAGCCGGCAAGCGCCGCGAGGGCGACCGCGTATCCGCCGACTCCTCCGGCCGCACCCGTGACCAGCAGGCGCCTGCCGCGGGAGGGGCCGAGCCGGGCCAGGAGCTGGTCGGCGGTCAGCGAATTGAGCGGGACCGTGGCTGCGTCCAGCAGATCGACCCCGTCGGGCACCACTGCCGCATCCGCCGCCGGCACGATCACGTACTGGGCTGCTGTCCCGGCGGCGGAGTGGGGAGCATGGGGAAAGGTCAGGGCCGCCACCGGCATGCCGATGGACAGGTCGTGGACGTCAGGACCTGTCATGTCGACAACGCCTGCCACGTCCAGTCCCACCCCCAGCCGACGCTCAGGGGCAACTCCCGCCATCTCGCGACCCCAGCCGTCGATGATATGAAGGTCGGCCGGGTTGACCGCGGCCCCCACCATCCTGATGCGGACCTGCCGGGCGGCAGGTTCGGGATCGGGAAGGTGCTCCACTCCGAACCCGTTTGCTTCTCCTGACCCGGTGACGATGATCGCGCGCATGTTCCCTGTTCCTTCTGGTCGTTCTGTTACTGGTGTCGCACAGCGGCCGAGGCGCGGAGGCTGGACCTGGGCCCGGGATGGTGCGCCCACGCCCATGGCCCTGAGCCGCAAGTTCGCAGAGGAATGTCCGCCCTCGCGGAACGCTGGTTGTGGCCGTCCCCGGCGCCGGGGGGGGGGTGCCCCAGGGGGCCCGCCCCCGCCCCCCCCGCCGCGGCCCCGGGGCACACGGCCGAGGCGAAGCCCCGGACGCGCCGGACCCGCAAGGCCGCGGCGGCCGTGGAGGCCCCGGAGGCCTGATCCGGCGCCACCGGACAGCGGTCCGAGAAACAACCCGACGGCCCGGTCCCACCCCGTGTGGGAC
>NZ_JBHYKH010000268.1:0-8360 GCF_042741275.1 Streptomyces sp. NPDC058964 | reverse complement strand
GCGCGCCGCGGGGTCCGGCGGGGCGGCCCCCCCCCGGCCCGGGCCTCCCCCCCCCGCCGCCCCCGCCCCCCCGCCCCCGCGAGGCTGTCGGGCAGGTCCGCAATCAGTTGCGGAACAGCAGGACAACCGCGGCCACGAGCACGCCGAGGACCACTGAGGCGATGCCGTAGCCCAGTCGGTGCGTCCGCACGCCGGGCAGGCAGCGGTCCACCGCCAGACGGCCGGGCCCTGTCAGGGCCAGTGCCGCCGCCCCTGCGAGAAGGGTGACTTCGTACTCCACGCCTGTCGGGACGAAGAAGCCGCCGCCCCACTTCACCGCCACGGCGTTGACCATGACTCCCACGACCGCGGCCCCGGCGAGCGGGGTCAGCAGGCCCAGAGCGAGACCGAGACCCCCGAGCAGTTCGCTCAGCCCGTCCAACACCGCCATCGTCTTCCCCGACGGATAGCCGAGGGACGTGAAGAACGTCCCCGAGCCGTCGAGTCCCGGGCCGGAGAACCAGCCGAACAGCTTCTGCGCGCCGTGGCCCGCCATGGTCAGACCAAGGACCAAGCGCAGCAACAGCAGCCCGGCATCATAGGCGGGCGGCACAGCACCCCGCTCGTCGGCATCAGAAGCAAGGGAGCTGGAGTAGTCGATCGTGCTGCTGGGCGGTGCGGACATGTATGAACTCATTTCAGAAGAGAGGCGTGTCGTGGCGTGTGCGCCGACCCGCGATGGGCGGGGCCTGTGTTGTACGAACGGGGATCGGGGATGAGGAATAGGGCTGGGTACCGTCCGGTGGGCGGCGCACCGGCATCGTTGCGGCGGAAGGGTCAGAACAGCGTTTCCTCTGCCTCGCGTGTGAACGCAAGGAAGCCGTCGACCTGGCCGTCCAGGACCTTCCTGGCCCACTCGGGATCGGCCAGCAGTGCCCGGCCGACCGCGACGAGGTCGAACTCATCGCGCTCCAGGCGCTCGACCAGCGGTTCCAGCCCTGCCGGCGCGGCATTTCCGTGGAGGACATCGGCATTGAGGCCGACCGAGCCGACCGTGATGGCCGCCTTGCCGGTCAACTTCTTGGCCCAGCCTGCAAGGTTGAGGTCGGATCCGTCGAACTCCGGCTCCCAATAGCGCCGTGTGGACGCGTGGAAGGCGCTCACTCCGGCATCGGCCAGCGGAGCGAGCACCGCCTGCAGCTCGTCGGCAGTTTCGGCGAGCCGGGCATCGTAGTCGCCGGCCTTCCACTGGGAGAACCGGAAAATCACGGGGAAGTCCGTGGAGACCCTCTCCCGGATGGCCTCCACGACCTCGGCGGCGAACCGCGTCCGCTCCACCGCGTGGCCCCCGTACATGTCCGTGCGCCGGTTGGTGTAGGACCACAGGAACTGGTCGATGAGGTATCCGTGCGCCCCGTGGATCTCGACTCCGTCGAAGCCGATCCGCTCAGCGTCCGAGGCCGCTTGCGCGAAGGCACCGATGACGTCGTCTATGTCCGCGCGGGTCATGGCGCGACCGCCTCCCTCCGTGCCCGTGAGGGTCAGGCCGGACGGTCCCATCGGAGGCGCGTCAGCAATCGGCGGCTGCCCCTGTTCACGCACCATGCCGATATGCCACAGCTGCGGCACGATGCGTCCGCCCGCGGCGTGCACAGCACCGGCCACCCTCCTCCAGCCCGCGAGTTGCTCCTCGCCGTGGAACCGGGGCACGCCTGCGTCCTGCCCGGCCGACGGGTGGTCGACGTACGTGCCTTCCGTGATGATCAGCCCCACTCCCGCTGCGGCGCGGCGCGCGTAGTAGGCGGCTACGTTCTCGCCGGGGACCCCTCCAGGCGAGAAGGACCGGGTCATCGGGGACATGGCGATCCGGTTGGGGACGGTCAAACGTCCCAGGCTGAACGGCCGGGACAAGACCCGGGCTGCGGCGGATGACACTGTGAACTCCTTGAGCGCGTACGGGATGGATCGTGGACAGGTGGATGGTGTGCGGGGGTGGAATGGGGAGCCCGCGCACCGGCGCGGCAGACTTGAACGCTGGGTGCGAAGGCCTTTGACGCACCCGGACTTGCATGTCGATTCGAGGGGCAAGGGGGCGGCCCGACGCAAGCCTGAAGATCTGGGGGACCTCGGGCGCGATGTGGGCAGTCCGCGGACCGTGATGTGCCACCACCGGCTTTCCGCACGGTCGAGTAGTGCCTCGATCGTCCGCCTGCCGGCCACAGAACCAGAACGTCCCCTCCGCGCCGCCCTCGGCGGCAATCGGGGCGGCAGGCTTCTTGTGACCGGGGGAACGCGGCAGCGTGCGACCGGTCGCCCGGCCGATGACAGTGGCTATCCGGTCGAGGGTAAGTTCTTCACCGGCCAGCTAGATCGCCTTGCCCAGGTATCGCTGGGGGTTGCCGAAGGCGGGGGCTCGTTCTCGGCGAAATCGGGCGGGATGGAGGCGGGCTGGACGCCGCACACTCCGTGCGCCCCCTGGACGGCGGCATCCAGGGACCGATCGTCCATCTCGCCCGCGAACCAGTTCAGCCCCGAGCCGGGCCGGCTCCGGTGCCGCCGGGGCGGCCGGGTTGCGCACCAGCGCCCGTACCCGCCATCCACCGGCGAGCAGGCGCCGGGCGGTGGCACCTGCCTGCTGGCCGGCGGCACCCGCGACAAAAGCGATCTTGGATGTGGGGGGCATGACTCTCCAAACCCGGAACCCGACCGGAGCGCCGCTCCGGTAGACTGGAGGTGTCTCCGGGACACTCCCGGAGCACTGCTCCGCAACCATACGGAGCACCGCTCCGGTAGTCAACGGAGCACTGCTCCGATTTGAGTGAGGTATCGATCTTGACGCAGCCGGCCCGTGCCAACGCCCGCAAGAACCGTGACCTGCTTCTGGCTGCGGCAAGGGAGGCGGTCGCCGAGCACGGCACCGACGCGTCGCTGCGCGACATCGCCCGTCGCGCAGGTGTCGGTATCGGGACGCTCTATCGCCACTTCCCCACCCGTGAAGCGCTGCTCGAAGCCCTCCTCAACGCCAACTTCGACGCGCTGCGTGCCCGAGCCGAGAGCCTGCTCGCCTCACCCGCGCCGGGCGACGCACTCCTGACGTGGCTTGCCGACCTGGCCGCCGGATCGGCCACATATCAGGGCCTGCCAGAGTCGATCATGAACGCTCTGGCGGACGAGGAATCGGGACTGCACAGCTCCTGCGCCCAGATGCGCTCCGCAGGCGGGCGACTGCTGGAACGCGCGCAACAGGCCGGCTCGGTCCGGTCCGATGTGACCGTCAGCGAGGTGGTCACGCTCGCCCTCGGACTTGCCTGGGCCGCCGAACGGTCGGTCGAACCCTCCGATCTGGTCGCCCGCCTGCTCTCCACGGCGATGTACGGGCTTGCCGACCGGGGCCGGTGTGCCTGCGTGCAGGTCACGTCCACCGAACCGAACCACACCGTCTGAGGCTCCCCCGCCGGTCCTGGACCGGCTTGCCCCCCAGGCCCCGCAACGACTCACAGCCTGCCGAACCCCGTAACAGCGCCATCCCGTCCTTACGTGCTGCACCATCTCACGGGAGCCGTGCAATGCTGCGCCCACTCGACGCGGCAGACGCGCACTCGGCCTGTCCACCACCCACCCGCGGCCACCGGAGTGGACCGTCGAACTCGGCATCGGCACGGCAGACCACCCGTCAGGTCCACCTCGGCGGCTGCCACTCGGCCGGCGGGCGCTGCCCACCCTCAGCCGCGACGAGGCCCGCCGCCTGCTCGCCACCGGACCGCGCGCCTGCACGCACTGCCGGCCCGATGCCCGGCTCGGCATCCTCGACTCGGCCCTCCCGTCGAGTCGGCGGGCGCGCGATCAGTTCTCCGACGGGACACGCGCGGTGATCTCCTTGGCGATCCGGTGAGCTTGCGCGGACAGCGTCCCGACCTCGGCAGCCGCCGCCAGCAATCGCAGCAGGTCCTGTGACTCCTCCAGACTCAACAGCGCGAGGCGCTCCCCCGTCTCCGCGACGGGGGCGAATTCGATCTCGTCCAGGTCGATGTGCTCGTAGTCGTCCATGTCCGGGGCAACGTACCCGACAGCCCTCCGGTCACACCCCCGTACGAGCGCGGTTCCGGCTGGACGCCGGGAGCCGTCGGCGGCGCCCCGGACGAATCACAGGATTCCCGCTTGGCGGGCGGCAGACATCCAGCTCGGGAACTCGGACAGAGTCCGGTCGTACAGTTCCTGATCGGGGACCGTACTGATGTCGTCCACGGAGAAGAACCCCACATTGTCGACACGGCGGCCGGGCAGCGTGTCGAAGCGTTCCAGCACTCCGTAGTTCGACCGTCCCAGCCCCACGAACTGCCAGAAGATCGGTTCCTCGACCGCTTCCCGAAGCTGTTGCTCGATCGCGGCGTTGCGGTAGATGCCTCCGTCGGAGAAGAACAGCACCAGGGTCGGGGCGGCAACCGGGTTGTCCCTGACATAAGTGCGGACCTGTGCGATCGCCTTCTGCTCTTCGTTCTGGATGCCGATGGTCTTCATGTCGACCTGACCGGCTTCCAGTCCCTTGCCCGGCTTCTTGCGGAACAGGCTCAGCTGTCCCACCCGGACGTGGAGACGCAGCCATTCGGGGAGCTCACCCAGGCGCAGGTCGGGCAGGCGCGCCGCGTTCGAGGCGAACGTCCAGGCCTGCATCTCCCCGTCGTCGTCGAGCTGAGCGGCGACCGCGGCCATGCGCTCGACCACGTCGGACACCACACCCTTGGAGTAGAGAAAGCTCATGGAGCCGGAAGCGTCCAGAACCAGGATGACGCGCGCCACGACCCCGGCTGCTCCGTGCTTTCTCAGGCTGACTGCCACCTGCTCCTTGCGCAGCGACAGACGCTTGCGCATGTCCACCGGCAACGCTTCCTCACCCTTGCTGAAGTTCGGGGCGGCCGACGTCGTGGCCGGGGCCGGTGGGGGCGGAGCCGGTACCGGCGCGGGAACCGGCGCAGCAGCGGGCGTCGTGGAGGGAGCTTCGTCGACTGTGATGCCGAAATCCGTGGCAAGCCCGGCGAGCCCGGAGGCATAGCCCTGTCCGACCGCGCGGAACTTCCACTGCCCCGCCCGCAGGTACAGCTCGCCGCCGATGAACGCTGTCTCCGTCGCGGCCTCCATCGGGAACCGTGCGAGTTCGGTGCGGGTCCCCGCGTCCAGCAGTCGCAGGACCAGCCCAGGTACTTGACCGAAGCTCCCGCCATCGGCTGACGCACACAGCACGACCCGTTCGACGGCGTCCTCCAGGGAGTTCAGATTCACCTGGACGGTGTCCGTCAAGCCACCGCTCGCACGCTGTTTGCCCAGGTGCACCACAGCGTGGGACGCGTGCCGCGGCTGGTTGTAGAAGACGAAGTCACCATCGTCGCGAACGCGTCCGGACGTAGTGAGCAGCAAGGCCGAGGCGTCGACATCGGGTACACCGGCCCCCTCCGACCAGGCCAGCTCGACACACACTGCGGGAACCTCGACGGGAAGGTTGGCGCCCTTGCTCAGTACTCTCGCTGTCATGGAGTAAGTCTGCACAGCCGACCGAGCCGGAGGGCAGCCCCTGTCGGGAGCGATGGGAAGCGAGCTGCGCCATGTGGTCGTGGTACCTGCGCCGGGCAAGCCGGAAGGCGCCGCCGATCAACTGATCAGCAGCGCGACGTACGGCCGTCAGGCGGGGATGTCGGTAGCCGCGCGAGCGGTCTGCAGCAAGGTGCGTGCCGCGTCCTTGGCCTGACGGGCCGGCTCGGGGGATCCGTGGATCGCGGCCGTGGTCATGGCGCCCTCGGCGAGGAGAACAAGGTGGTCGGCGAGCCAGCTGGGCGCCTCCGCAGCGGCCACCAGGTCGGCGACGTACTGCCGGAACGACTGTTTGTGGGCCTTGGCGATGTCCGCCACCGCGGGAGACGTCGCTCCCAGCTCCCCGAAGGAGTTGATGAAGCCGCAGCCTCGGAAGTCAGGCTCGCCGAACCAGCGGAACAGCCAGTCGAACACGGCCAGGATGCGCTGTGCGGGTGATTCGGACGACGTCTCCACGTACTGCGCCAAGTCCCCCAGCCACCGGGCGTCCCGCCGTCGCAGGTACGCCTCGACCAGGCAGTCCTTGGACGGGAAGAGCTGGTAGAGGCGCTTGAGCGGGACGGCGGAGGCGGAGCGTATCGCGTCCATGCCCACGGCCCGGATGCCCTGGCCGTAGAACAGCTCTTCAGCGGCGTCGAGAACTCGTTTCTCGGCCTCTTCGCGTTCCACTTCGGTCACCTCCTCGGGGGAATCATCGTTCTCGTACGGTATCGCCCGGATGGGTGGGCTGGAAACCGGAACCAGGGACGCGCGACTTCAGAGACCCAGATCGCTCAGTCCCGGATGGCCGTCGGGGCGGCGCCCCAGCGGCCAGTGGAAGAGGCGTTCCGACTCCTTGATGGGGAGTTCGTTGATCGAGGCATAGCGGTGGTGCATCAGCCCGTCGTCACCGAACTCCCAGTTCTCGTTGCCGTAGGCACGGAACCAGTTGCCCGAGTCATCGTGGTATTCGTAGGCGAACCGCACCGCGATGCGGTTGCCGCCGAAGGTCCACAGCTCCTTGATGAGGCGGTAGTCCAGTTCCCGATTCCACTTCCGGGTGAGGAAGGCGACGATCTCCTCGTAGCCGTTGGCGAACTCCGCGCGGTTGCGCCACCGGGAGTCCACCGTATAGGCGAGGGCGACCTTCTTCGGGTCACGTGTGTTCCAGCCGTCCTCAGCCAGCCGCACCTTCTCCGCGGCGGATTCAGCGGTGAACGGCGGGAAGGGGCGGCGCGGTTCGTGTGTCATGCCATTTCCTCCGGTCCGGTTCAGGTCCATGGGATGAGCGACCACCTGGCGAGAACGTCCGTTCTCCACAGCGTCAACCCTAGGAGAACGATGGTTCTCACGCAAGGGGAGGCGGGACTGATCAGTTTGCGCAGTGGATGAGGCCGACCGTCGTCTTGGCCGCCAGGATTCGGCGTACGCTCGCCTCGACGTGCGCCCGGAGCGTCGGCTGATCGCGTTCGGCGTTCAGGACCGCTGAAGTCATCGCGGGGATGTGCTCGGCGTTCACCGTCAGCACGAGATCCCCACCGGCCCGCAGGAAGGCCAGAGCGCGCTGGGCCGGAGGCATGGACTGCACCGCGGCGGCGTTGCCGAGGTCGTCCGAGATGACGACTCCGTCGAATCCGAGGTCCCTGCGCAGCGCGTCCTCGATGACGATGGGCGAGAAGACCGCCTGGTGCGCGGGATCCATACGGGTGTACGTCGCCAGGGAGATCATGACGAACCGGGCGCCCGCCGCGATGCCCTCGCGAAAGACGCTGAGGTTACGGCGGGCCCCGACGGAGCAGGACGGTCACGGACTCGAGTTCGTCATGACCGCCCGTGCCCGTGACCAGCGGTTCATCGACCTCATGGGGATGATCGCCTACTACCACCGCGGAGGACACCGGCTCGGCCTGGAGCACAGCATGCCCATCGGTGAACCCTGGGTCCCGGGTTCGACCTGCGACCACCTGCTGATCAGCCTGCCCTACCTGCACGGACCGGACCTTGAACACTGTCCGCTGCCGAAGGGGCATGCCCGCATCCTTTGGTGCCTGCCCGTGACGGCCACCGAGATCGAGTACCGCAGGAGCCACGGGCACGAGGCGTTGGAACAGCTCTTCGACGAAGCCGGGATCATTCCGACTGATCCGTTCAGGAGCTCCGTCACGGGGTGACGGTTCGAGCAGCCGCTGTCGTCGGCCCCCCAGTCCGCAGCACGGCCCTCAGCCCTCCGCGACGAGGCCGCCGACCGCCCAGGGCAGCAGCTCCTTCGCCAGGGCGAGGCTGAACGGCCTGACCAGCGAACGGAGTTCCGCACAGGCCGCGGGACCGAGGGCGGCGTAGGGCAGGACGGCGAGTTCATCGGTGGTGCGTTCGATGACTTCCCTCCTCCGGGTTCCCTCCTCGGTGCAGGCGAGATCGGAACCCTCTGCCAGCCAGCCTCGCGCGCGCAGCCCTTCGACAGCCTCGGTCCACTGCTCTCGAGACCACGCTCGCGACTTGCGCAGGGTGTCGGCGCCGTAGTCACCGGCGGCGGCATGGGTGACCAGTGCCTCGATGCCGCTGAGCCCCGCGCCGAGCAGTGCCGCGAGGTGGCCGTCGCCGCGGAACTCCCGCAGGAGGGTCTGGGCGTGCCAGAGGACCAGGTGGGGCTCGTCCGGCCAGGGCAGCGCGGCATGCGCCGCGAACAGCGGGCGGCCGTGCTGGTGCGGGACGGCCGCCTCGGCCGCGGGGGGGGGGGGGGGGGCCCCGCCCCCCCCCCCGCGGGGGGTGTGGGGGGGCGCGCCGCCCCGGCGCCGCGCCGGCGCCCCGGCGGGGTGCGG
>NZ_JBHYKH010000267.1:0-12116 GCF_042741275.1 Streptomyces sp. NPDC058964 | reverse complement strand
CGGTAGGCGCTGTGCCGGATGGAGGGGAGCGAAGGACTCTGCCGCACCAAGTGGGGGAACTCATCGAGCACGATCGGTATCGGGCGTCGGTCTCCGAGAGCCAAGAGGTCGTCGGTGGCGTCCTCCCAACCGTGCCAGTGGGGTGGGGACGACGCGTTTGTGTACCGGGCCAGCTCGTTGGCAAGGTGGCTCAGCGACTCGGCCTGCGTCCCCTGCTGCGCCCCGAAGTAGAAGCCTCCCAGGGCCCCGGTGAGCGCCTCCAGCAAAAACGTCTTGCCCTGCCGAAGCCGCCCGCTGACCACCCCCAGGCGCGCCTCGAGCCGGCTGTCACAGGCGAACGCGACGAGCTCCTGCCACGCGGCGTCCCGGTCGAAAACCTTCTGCGGCTTGTCTGGGAGAGGGATGTCGGACGACGACACGGTCATTCCCCTCGTTCGGAAGTGCTTTCCCTTCCAGTACAACGCCGGACGCCGGGCCCCGCGACACACGATTGCACTGCCGGTGGCCTTTCTGCCTTTCCCGGGAGGCGGCCCGGGCCGGCCCGTCCGGCCCGCGCCCCGCACCGGGGTCGTACGCCCCTGCTGCCGCCGCGCAGTTCCGGTGTTGGGACCGCGGAGAGGGATGATGAAGGGCGCCGTCCCGCATGGGCGGCGAGCGAGTGCGTCGGGAGGTGGCGATCATGGCGCCTCGGCTGCGGCTCACGTTGCTGGGCGTCGGCGCCATGGCGTCGCCGCGTTTCGCGCCGGCCGGCCTGCTTCTGGCGTACGGCCGCCGGCGTGTCGCGTTCGACGGTGGGCCGGGGGCCGAGCCGCCCGAGGGCCCGCTGGAAGCGTGGCTGGTGACCGACGAGCATGCCGAGCTGCGCTCTGCCCTGTGGCGTCTGGCGGCCCAGCGGGGGCTGGTGCCGTGCATGGCGGACGCGGGCTTCGGTGACCTGCGTATCCGCGCGCTCCCGGTTGTGCACACCTCCCATCCGACCTGCGGATACCGGATCGAGGCCAGGGCCGTGGCGGTGGTGTGGGCACCGGAGTTCTGGACGTTTCCGGTGTGGGCGGCCAACGCCGACCTGATGTTCGCGGAGGCATCCGGCTGGAACCGGCCCATCCGCTTCCGTGGCGGTGTGGGTGGCCACGCCCCGGTGCGGGAGGTCGCTCGCGAGGCGGCCCGGCACCGGATCGGACGTCTGGTGTATGCGCACATCGGCCGCCCGTGTCTGCGGGCGGTGGACGCAGGTCTCACGCCCGAGTACGGCGAATGGGGACGCCAGGGACACACCTATGCCCTGGCCGACGCCGTGGACCACCGCCTGCGGACCTGACGGCGTCGGTGCGGAGGCGACGGCGACCGACCCCGCTGCGGCGGGGCCCGAACCGACCGCTGCCCGCATAGCCGTGGCGGGGCACCGAGATGTCCCCGAGGCGGTGCCATGGTGGAAGCGGAACCAGTACGTGGTCCAGACATCCCGGCTCGCCGGTGAACCGCATCGTCGAGATGATCCCAGGTGGTGCCGAGCGGACCGGCCGGGACGTGACGTCAGGCAGGGATCTCAGACCTGTGGACGAATGACTGCCAGGGGGCACTGGGAGAACTGCAGAAGCTGGTGGCTGACGGAGCCGAGGGCCAGACCGTGGAATCCGCCCAGCCCCCGCGAGCCGACGACCAGGAGGTCGGCGCGGTCCGAGGCCCGGGCCAGCGCGATGACCGGCGGTTCGTCGGGCGCCTGCTCCACCACCTCGACATCGGGATGCTCCGCGCGCAGTGGCGCCAGCCATTCCTCCAGGGCCTGCACGTGCTCCTTGGCCATGGTGTCCTGCGCCGCGCTGACATACGCGTGTGGCCCTGGATGGCTCCAGGCGTGCACGGCCTGCAACTGGGCGCCGCGCAGCGACGCCTCCTCGAAGGCGTACGCGAGGGCGGCCTGGGCGTGCGCCGACCCGTCGGTGCCGACGACCACGCGCCCATGACCGGTGGTGACGTGGTTGACGATCACCACCGGGCAGGCCGCGTGGCCGACCACCTGCAAGGCGACCGAACCAAGGAGCAGACTTCCGAAACCGCCCATGCCCTTTGCGCCGAGCACCACCGTACGGGCGTGCTGCGCCTCGGTCAGCAGCACCGCTGCCGGGCTGCCTGAGGGGAGGGCGGAGGTCACCTCCAGGTCCGGATGGGCCTCCTGCGCGATGGCGGTCGCCTCGGCCATGACGCGCTGGTCCCGGCTGTTCGCCTCCCACGCGCGTCCCCCGTCGGTGGTCGCGTATGAATGGGTTGAGGGCAGGACGTGGATGATGCGCAAGGGACACCGGCGCAGCGTCGCCTCGTGGGCGGCCCATATGAGGGCTCGCAGACTTCGCCCGGAGCCGTCGACTCCGACCGCAATCGGATCAGTCATTGCCTTCTCCCGGGTATGCGGGCGGCGCTGTTGTCCCCGCCGCTCGATTTGAGGACTCATTCCGGATCACGAGTGATCACGGCGAGCCGCTCCGCCGGACGCCGCACCTTCCGTGAGTCGTACGGCAGACATGGGCGCTGAAGGATCCTGCCGGCTTCCCCGCACCGGCAGCTCATGGCTCTTCTTCCTCTCCCTTCTACCGTCATCCATACACCCCGCGGAGGCATCTCAGAATGGGTCTTCCGGCCCGTCGGCTTTGCCAAGCGGCCGCCCTTCGCAAGGACCGGAACCGATGGCCAAGTGATGCGGGTGGTCGGCCGTCTGGGGTTGTGACGGCCACGTGCGCGTAGCTGGTCGGAAGGCGCGCGCAGATGACGGGGAGCCGTAGCACCGGGCGGGGGCGGCCCATGCCGTGCCGCGTCGTCCGCCGCCTGCAGGCGGGAGCCCGGCAGACGATGTCACGGCCGGGCGCGAGCACGATCGCCGCAACCACCTGCCCTCGGCATCGCATCGCTCACGATGTGCCCCGGCCAGGACCGGCTCGCCCGAGACGGCTCACCCGTCGTGGGGTGCCGGGTGGGTCGTCGGTGTGCCCGCGCCCGCTTGCCACGGTTCGCCCGGACGGCAGCCTGGCCGAGCGGCTCCCGCCACGGCCGTGAAGCGCGGCGAGCGGCTGCCCGTGGTCGACGAGCGCGTCACGCTTCCGCTCGGTTCTCCGACGAGTCGGTCGCCGACGTGAGCTCGCATGATCGCGGCCCTCTCCTCAGAATGGTGCTGTATCCCACCACGCGGGACACACCGCCGCACGGGCCAGTGCCTGTATGTGCGAGGTGGACGGCTCCTATACGGGAGGCACCATGCAACACCGCACGGTCGGGGAACTCATGACCCGGGACGTCGTTCGGGCACGTCCCGACACGCCGTTCAAGGAGCTCGTCAGGCTGTTGGCGGACAACGACGTCACGGCTGTGCCCGTAGTGGACGATCGGAACCGGCCGGTGGGTGTGGTGTCTGAGGCCGACCTGTTGCGCAAGAGCGCCGACCAGGCCGATCCGTCAGGCAGGGTCCCGATCCCGAACCTCGAGGCCTGGGAGCGGGCCAAGGCCGAGGGTTCCCGGGCCGAGGAGCTGATGTCGGCCCCCGCGGTGTGCGCGCGTCCGGAGTGGAACGTGGTGGAGGCCGCGCGCCTCATGGAGGCCCGTCACGTCAAGCGGCTGCCCGTGGTGGACGAGGCGGACCGGCTCCTGGGCATGGTCAGCCGTGGTGATCTACTGCGGATCTTCCTGCGCCGTGACGACGCCATCCGTGACGAGATCACCCAGGACGTGCTACGGCGCACGATGAAACTCGCTCCCTCGCAGGTGACCGTTGAGGTCCGCGAGGGGCGGGTCGACCTGGGCGGTTCGGTCGAGTTCAGGAGCCTGATCCCCGTCATCGAGCAGCTGTGCCGCGGCGTCGACGGGGTGGTCTCGGTCGCCGAGCGCATTACGTACCGGACCGACGACGCCCGACGTCCCCCCGTCGGCACCTGACCGAGGGCGCCCACGCGCGGTGCGAGGCGGGCAAAGCTCCAGGCACCGAGGCCGCCGGAGACGGGCCGGTCGAGCATCCCGCTGGTTGCGTCTAGGGCTAGCGACGGTGACGCGTTCTATGCGTCGTCGATCGTGTAGTCGATCATCGGCCTGACGGTGACGACGCCGTCCACGCCATTGGCGAGCCGTTCGGCGATCTGGGCGGTGCTGCGGTTCTCGACTCCGCCGCGCAAAGTGACAACACCTTCGTGCACCTGGACCTCCACCTCCGCTTCGTCGAGCCGCAGCATCCTGTCCAGCACGTCGTCGCATATCTCCTCGCGGATCTCCTCGTCGGGGCGCAGGAAGACGCGTAGCAGGTCCGAGCGACTGACGATGCCGATGATGCGGTCGGTTTCGTCCACGACCACAAGCCGCCTGACTTGGTGGCGGTCCATGGTCCGGGCCGCCTGGGCGACCGGCCAGTCGGCGTGAGCGGTGACCACGGATGCGGTCATCAGCCCGGCGGCGTTCTCCGCGCGCGCCTTGGTCCGCTCGTGCGGCCGCTCGGGAAGCGCTGCCCGATCGCCGTATTTGTCGGGTTGTTCGATCTGCTTCCTGAGCAGGTCGGCCTCCGACACCAGCCCCATCGGCACACCGCGCGCATCGGTCACGGGCACGGCGCTGATGCCATGCGTGGACAGTACAGACGTGATCTCTTTGAACGGGGTTTCAGGTTGGACGGTGACGACATCGCGTGTCATCACATCACTGACGGTGCTGTGCTGGGCGGTCATGTCCGCAGCTCCTTCCCGCGTGCGCATGTCGCGCGGACGCCGGTTCACGTCCCTCTGCCACTGTGCTCCTTCGGTGCGGAGCCGCTGCCAGGGCCGATGGTCCCCAATGACAGCCGGATTCCGAGGAATCCTGAAACCGTCCCTGCACCTGACTGCTTCGGAACGCCGATTCTGCTTCTTTTTATTGTGAGTGCCATTCGTGTGCATCGCGCTGGAATGCCAGGCGCTGAGGAAATGCACGTTCAGCCGTCCAGCAGCGGTGCCTTCCTCGTACCGTGAAAGGTCCCAGGGATTTTCCGGGCGGCATCGACCACGGCCGCCAAGTCCGCCAGTTCCTGGGTCAGCCGCCAGAACAGGTCGTCGAAGGAGATCATTCCGATGAGACGGCCCTCGGCCACCACGGGGAGGTGGCGCACCTCCGCCGCACGCATTTTCACAACGGCGACCGCAACAGCCGTATCGGCCTCCACGGTCGCGGGGGTACGGGACATAATCGTTTCCACCGGGGTGTGCGATGGCAGTCTGCGGGCCATCGCCCGCACCACGAGATCTCGATCGGTCACGATTCCGATCACTGCGTCGCCGTTTACCACGGGCAAGGCGCCAACGCCGGCATCAGCCATGTACTGGGCTGCGTCCTCGATGGATTCCGTCGGAAGCACAGTGGCCGGCGGTGCGTTCATCACGTGCTGGACCAACAACCTTGTTCCCTGCCCTCGGTGGTGTCCCTCGGCGACGGCGGGCCGCCTCGCGTCCGGCTTGCGCAGTCCGCAGTCGTCGGTGACGGGCCGGCCGAGGCGTCGCCTTCTGGATATGCCACGCCTCGCTCAGTTACCGGGCTGATCACCCGAGAGCGAATTCAGCTCGTCGCACAGACAGCCTCAACGAAGTGGCCCACCTGCTTTTCCGGCAGGCGGCGCGCGAGGTCCGCCTCGCTGATCATGCCTACGAGGCGGTGATTCTCGATGACCGGCACTCGCCGGATCCTGTGTTCCTGCATGACCTGGAGAACACGGTCGGTTTCCGCGTCCGCGTCGACCGTGACCGGCTTGCCCTGCTCGAGCTGGCCGGCGGTAACGGTCCGGGGGTCTTTCCCCTTGGCGAGACACTTCACCACGATGTCACGGTCGGTAATGATCCCGTGGAGACGGTCGTCCGGCCCGCAGATCGGCAGGGCGCCGACGTTCAGCTCCTTCATCTTGCGCGCGGCGTCCTCCAGAGTCTCGCTTTCCTGGATGCAGGTGGCGCCGGTATGCATGATGTCTCGCGCAGTTGTCATAATCGTCTCCTGCCGATTCGGGGCTGTGGCCGGTGTGGGTTGTGGCGTTCTCGCCGTGTCCTTGATGTCGGATCGCGGAGGTGGGTCATGACGCCGTCGACGACTTCACACAGTCGTACGGCAATGGCTCGTGTGTCGCGGGGTCCCGCCGTAGGAAGACCTGCTGGGGTGCGGCACTGACCCGGCGGCGATCGCGTGGGCATCAGCGGGAATCAACGGCGCCGCGGCGGCTTCAGTTCCTCCCCAGGGCTCCATGCTAGGGCGCGCGAAGCCGGTTGGCAGCCTCGCTCACGCCCGGCCTGGCCGGTGCGGGCCGGCACCTGCGGTGCGGCCGCATCGTGCTGTCGGCCGGGGTGATCCGACGACGCACCCGGCCGCCGAACAGTGGACCCACCTCACTCCCCGGAGTCGATCGAGCGAAGAGCATGGCCAGCAGGCGGACACGACCGAACTCGGCGAAGCCGTGAACAGGCGAGACTGGCGTGCCGCGGACGATTCGTTCCGTGGCCTGTGACGGCCGAAGTGCAGGGGAGGGCCGGCCACCCCACCGACGCCCAGGCGCGCAACTTCCGCTACATCCGCCAGCGCATCGTCGGCCAGGGCGAGGTTGTAGGGCTGCGCAGCCGCGCGGGATCCGGCTCACGTGAACGCCGAGCGCTACCACCTGCTTCTCGCAGTGGGTGACAAGCAGGAACAGCACGACTGGCGTGGGGTGTCTCTGTCCCCGAGGGGAAAATGCCGTGATCCCTGCGGACGGACGGACGGACGGGCGGACGGGCGGACGGAGCGGGGATCGGTGAAGCCGCGTAACGGCTGCGTAGCGTGGGGCGCGCGTCGGACGGACCGGCCACGGCCCGGTACCCCACGCTGATCAACACGGTCTGCTGGGGGACGAGTTCGGTGGGTTCGTTCCGTGTCCTTGGGAGGTCCGGTTGCGCGCCGGGCGCCCGGCGATTGGGACAACGCGCCGTTCGAGACAACACATTGCGCAGCCAGGCACGGCTGCGCGTGGGTTCAGCCGCTGCGGCGAGACGCGAGGCCGGCTCCCGCCCGGCGGTCTTGCCGGTGGGCGGGAGGTGCGCTTCGTGCTCTGTTCCTGGCGGTGGACAGGGAGTTCGGCCTGCTCCCCCAGCCGAGCGGCGCCTTTCGCACCGGTCCGCGGACGTCAGGTCGGGCGGCGGGGTCATGAGCAGCTTGTCGGGTCGGCCTGTGGTGGTCTTGGCGTCGAAGAACAACAGCCGCCGGTCGGTGAGCGCCCGGTATGTCGGACGCGGCGGAACGGTGGCGATGACCGTCCTCGCGGTGAGGGAGGTGAGTCCGACCCGTTCGCCCTTGCCGAGCAGGGCATGCCGTGCCGGTGCGCGTGGGAGGCGAACGAGGGCGCACGGGGCGCCATTTCGGTGTCCGAACAAGGTTCTGGCCGGCAACAGGAAATGACCTCGGTGAACCAAGAGGTAACTCTTGGTCATGGGTTTGTCTGGACTTCCGTTCGAGTGGATGCCGCTGTCTAGGATGGGGCGATCACGAACGGTACGACCCTGGGGAGGCCCGGAGTGTTCCTGTCCGGCCTTGGTCGGCGGTCGGGCCCTGTGTGGGCGCTTGTCGGTCTCGTTGCCGTACTCGGTGTGCTGGGAACCATGGTCCTGACCCAGGGATCGCCCCCGGCACGAGCCGGCGCGGACGGGCCGCCGCACACGAGCATCGAGGTGTCGCCCAGTGCCTGCGGCCGGGGCTGGGACGAGCCCGTGACCGGCCTTCAGGTCTTCGACCTGCGCAATACTTCCGACGGGGCTGCCGAGGTGTACCTCGAGGACGCGAAGAGCCAGGCGGTCTACGGCGAGGTGGAAGGCATCGGGCCGGGTACGACACGGCAACTGACCGTCCGCCTGGGCAGGGGTGCGTACGCCTTCAAGTGCGTTCCCGACGATGCCGACGCGGTCACCGGCCCCACGGTCCGCATCGCCGCAGGGCGTTCGGGCCCGGCGGCGGCCCCGATCACCCAGCATGACCTGATCCCTCCGGCGCTCGGTTACCAGAAGTGGGTCGGTCACGGCCTGGACGAGGTCGTGCGGCTGACCGGCCGGCTGCGGGAGGCGATCGACCGGGGGGATGTCGGCGGGGCGCGTACGGCATGGCTGCCGGCGCACCTGGAGTACGAGCGGCTCGGTGCGGCGTACGACGCCTTCGGTGACGCGGATGCCCAGATCAACGGCACCGACGCGGGACTGTCCGGCGGGGTGCACGACAAGGGGTTCACCGGTTTCCACCGCGTCGAGTGGGGGTTGTGGCACGGCGAGTCCGCCCACTCCCTGCGTGCTCCGGCGGCAGCCCTGGGCAAGGCCGTCACCGCGCTGCGCGACGACTGGACGCAGAACCGCATGGACCCGGCCCAACTGGGCCTGCGCGCGCACGAGATCCTGGAGAATACCGTGCAGTTCGAGCTGACCGGCCGCACCGACTACGGCAGCGGCAGCAACCTCGCCACGGCCCGCGCCAACATCGACGGAACCCGCGAGGTGCTGTCCCGGCTGAGGCCGCTGCTCGCCACCCGCTACGCGGATCTGCCCGGCCTGGAGAAGGAGTTGCAGCACGCTCAGCACACCCTCGACGCATTCCACGGCGGCCCTGCTTGGACCCCCCTGAAACGGCTCACCCGGATGCAGCGAGAGGGCGTGAACGCGGTCCTGGGCGATCTGGTGGAACGGCTCGCGTCGGTTGCGACCGTGTGTGATCCGCGGCGGACAGCGTGAGCGCGGCCGGGGAGAAGACGGGTGGTGTGGGCCGGCGCGGCTTCCTGCGGGGCGCGGCCCTCGCGGGCACCGGGCTGGCCGCGAGCGGTGCGGCCGCGCCCGCGGTTTCATCCGTCGACCGGCCGTCCATCGCCCGCTTCCACGGCGTTCACCAGCAGTCGGTCACAGCGGCCCCGCGTCGCGTCACGGTGTTCGCCGCGCTCGATGTGACCGCCGAGAACCACTCCGAGCTGACGGACCTGCTGCGCACGCTCACCGAACGGGCCCGCCTCCTGGCCGCCGGCGGAACGCCATCCCCGGTGGGCATCACCGGCCCGCCCGCCGACTCGGGCGTCCTCGGCGACCGGCTGCCCGTCGGCGAACTGTCCGTGACGGTCGGCGTCGGCGCCTCCCTCTTCGACGACCGGTTCGGCCTGGCCGCGCGCAAACCACGGCGGCTGTCCACCATGCCCGCCTTCCCGGACGACGACCTGCGGCCCGACTGGTGCCACGGCGACCTGAGCCTGCAACTCCACGCCGACGACACCGACACCGTCCTGCACGCGCTGCGTGACATCGCCCGGCACACCCGGGGCGGGACGCAGGTGCGCTGGCGGCTGGACGGTTTCACCAGCCCGCCCCGGCCGTCCGGCACCCCGCGCAACCTGATGGGCTTCAAGGACGGCGTCGCCAATCCGGACACGGCCGACGCCCGCGAGATGAACCGGCTGGTGTGGGTGGGCACTGGGATGGGCGAGCCGGACTGGGCGGCCGGTGGCTGCTATCAGGTGGTCCGGCTGATCCGCATGTTCGTGGAGTTCTGGGACCGGGTCTCGCTCAGCGAGCAGGAGCGGATGTTCGGCCGTGCGCGCGTTTCCGGCGCGCCGCTGGACGGGAACTCGGAGCACGACACGCCGATTTACGCCGACGACCCCAAGGGCGACGTCATCCCGCTCGACGCCCACATGAGGCTCGCCAACCCACGCACACCGGCCACCGCCGACCAACGGATCCTGCGCCGCGCGTACAACTACGACCGTGGCATGGACGCGAACGGCAACCTCGATATGGGCCTGCTGTTCTGCTGCTACCAGCAAGATGTAGTCCGCCAGTTCGAGACCGTGCAGAAACGGCTCGCAGGGGAGCCGCTCACCGACTACATCAAGCCGTTCGGCGGCGGCTACTTCTTCGCCCTGCCCGGTGTGCGGGACAAGACCGACTGGTACGGTCGAGCCCTGCTGACCTGAACCTGTATGGACACCTTGCTCATTCAACCGGTCAACACGCGGTCAAGATTTGCCTTTGCTTTCCTGGCCGGGTGTTCACTCCCACGTCATCATGACTCTGCAGAAGGGCCGCGCACCTGGCGGAGCCTCCTGGCCGTAATGACGCAACAGCATTCGCGTTCAGAAGGGTGGAAGAGCATGGCCAGCAGGGCTAGACGAGCAACTGTGCGCAGTGCGGGGGCATTGGCCGGTGCCGCCGCGCTGACGGTTCTCGGTGGGGCCGCGCCCACCTGGGCGGCACCCGGGGGGCATCACGGTCACTCGACCACGGCCACGCCGATCGAGCACGTGGTCGTGCTCTTCGACGAAAACGTCTCCTTCGACCACTACTTCGCCACCTACCCGAAGGCGGCCAACACCGACGGCACCAGGTTCACGGCGTCGAAGAAGACCCCGAAGAACATCAACACGCTCGCGCACGCCGGCCTGCTGACGAAGAACCCGAACCAGTACACGCCCAAGCGGCTCACCCCGGCGCAGGCCATGACCTGCGACCAGAACCACAACTACGGCGCAGAGCAGTACGCGGCCAACGGCGGCAAGGCCGACCAGTACGTGCAGAACACCGAGGTCGACAAGTGCTCCGGCGGCCTGTTCGGCGAGCCGGGCCTGGTGATGGACTATTACGACGGCAACACCGTCACCGCGCTGTGGAACTACGCCCAGCACTACTCCCTCAACGACCGCTCCTACAGCTCGGTCTACGGCCCGTCCACGCCCGGTGCGCTGGGACTGGTCTCCGGTCAGACCCACGGCGTCATCTCCACGGACCCGGCCTCCGGCACGGAAGACCCCAAGCAGACCTCCACACCCGACGCCTACACGGTCAAGTCCCCGGACGCCAAGGGCATCGGCACGGTCATCAACGACCCCGACCCGGCCTACGACGACTGCTCCGGCAAGAACCACACCAGCAGCAACGCGCTCGCGGCGATGCAGGGCAAGAACATCGGAGACCTGCTCAACGCCCAGCACGTCAGCTGGGGCTGGTTCCAGGGCGGCTTCCGCCCGACCGCCGCGTGGGACGGCCAGCAAGGCCACTACGCCAAGTGCGAGGCCACGCACACCAACGTCGGCGGCGCATCCGTGGTCGACTACAGCCCGCACCACTCCCCGTTCGAGTACTACAAGTCCACATCCAACCCCCACCACTTGCCGCCCAAGAACGTCGACGAGGTCGGCCACGACGGCCAGGCCAACCACAACTACGACCTGACCGACTTCCACGCGGCGCTCAGGGCGGGCAAGCTGCCTGCCGTCAGCTTCGTCAAGGCACCCGAGTACCAGGACGGCCACGCCGCCTACTCGGACCCGATCGACGAGCAGCACTTCCTCGTCGATCAGGTCAACGCCGTCCAGAGCTCACCGCAGTGGAAGTCCACCGCGGTCGTCATCGCCTACGACGACTCCGACGGCTGGTACGACCATGCCTACGTCGCCCCGCGCAACGGCTCGACGGACACCTCTCTCAGCTCCAACGGCAAGGCCACCGACAGCCCCGCCTGCCAGAACGGCCCCAAGGCGGCGGGCGGATACGCGGACCGCTGCGGCCCCGGCACCCGCCAGCCGCTGCTCGTGGTCTCCCCGTACAGCAAGGTCAACAAGGTCGACCACCACCTGACCGACCAGGCGTCCATCACCCGCTTCATCGAGGACAACTGGCACACCGGCCGCATCGGCGACCACTCCTTCGACGCCACGGCCGGCTCGCTCACGGGCATGTTCGACTTCCGGCGCCCGAACAACAAGCAGGTGCTGCTGAACGCGGACGGCTCCATCAAGTCCGTCGGCCCGATCAAGCACGTCGCGCCGGTCGAGACCAGCATCACCCCGGGTCCGGCCATGGAGAACACCGCCGCCAGCGGCACCTCCGCCTTCCCCACCCTCCCGGTGGGCCTCGGCGTGGGCGCGCTGCTGGCGGCCGGCGCGACGGGCACGTACCTCACCCTGCGCCGCAAGCAGCGCACCACCGTCTGACCCCACGGATGTGATCACAGCGGCGCGGGGGGGCGGGAACCCGCCCCGCCCGCCAGGTAAAGGGGCGCGACCGGACAAGGGCGGACCAGTCGCAGCAGGAGCCCAAAGCCCGCCAGCAAACACACAACAACGAGCGGCGCAAGGCCGA
>NZ_JBHYKH010000266.1:9075-12154 GCF_042741275.1 Streptomyces sp. NPDC058964 | reverse complement strand
GTCCGGGCCCCGGTCCACGACGCAGCCCGCGCGGCCCGGACAGCCGGAGACGACCTCGGCGACGGTGGGGGCGTCCTCCACGACCAGGACGCGGGCGCCCTCGCCGGGCCGTCGTCCGGCCGTCGTCGGTTCCCCGGACGCGTACGGCTGCCGCACGCGTCCAGCCTCGCGCCAGGCCGGGAGCCCGCGGGCCCGAGGGCGGCCCGGGGGCCGGACATCCGTGTTCCGTAAGGAGCCGAAGCCCGGTTCGCGGCATTTGCGTTCGTAGGGTGAAGCCGTGACGACCTCTCCCCCATCCCCGGACGTCGACCTTGTCCTGCCCTGCCTGGACGAGGCGGGGGCCCTCCCCTGGGTCCTTGCCCGCGTCCCGCGCGGCTGGCGCGCGCTCGTCGTGGACAACGGCTCCACCGACGGCTCGGCGGACATCGCCCGCGCACTGGGCGCGACCGTGGTGCACGAGCCGCGCCGCGGGTTCGGCGCCGCCTGCCATGCGGGTCTGACCGCCGCCACCGCGGACATCGTCTGCTTCTGCGACTGCGACGCCTCGCTCGATCCCGCACTGCTGGCCCCCTTCGTCGGCGAGGTGCGCGCCGGTGAGGCCGACCTGGTCCTCGGCCGACGGCGGCCGGCGGCCCCCGGCGCCGGGCCGCCGCACGCCCGGGGCGGCCACATCGCGCTCGCCCGCATACTGCGCCGCCGCACCGGACTGCGGCTGCACGACCTCGGCCCGCTGCGCGCCGCCCGCCGCCAGGCACTGCTCGCCCTGGATCTGACCGACCGGCGCAGCGGCTACCCGCTGCAGATGGTCGTACGGGCCGCCGACGCCGGCTGGCGCATCGCCGAACACGACGTGCCGTATCTGCCGCGCACCGGCTCCTCCAAGGTGACGGGCACCTGGCGTGGCACCTGGCAGGCGATGCGGGACATGCGTCGTGTCCTGGCGGAATCGCCCACCGAAGAGGGGGTCCCCCGGTGACCACACTGCTCGTCGTCGCCAAGGAGCCGCGACCGGGCCGGGTCAAGACCCGGCTCACGCCCCCGTTCACCCCCGCGCAGGCGGCCTCGCTCGCCGAGGCGGCCCTCGCGGACACCCTGGACGCGGTGGCCGCGGCCCCCGCCGCCCGGCGCGTCCTCGTCCTCGACGGCGCGACCGGTCCCTGGCTGCCGCCCGGCTTCGACGTCGTGGCGCAGGGGGCGGGCGGGCTGGACGAGCGGCTGGCGGACGCCTTCGCCCGGTGCGCGGGGCCGTCCCTGCTCATCGGCATGGACACACCTCAGGTGACCCCGGCCCTGCTCACGGTGGACTTCGCGGGCTGCGACGCGTACTTCGGCCCCGCCGAGGACGGCGGGTTCTGGGCCCTGGGGCTGGCCGAGCCCGATCCAGGACTGCTGCGGGGCGTGCCCATGTCCACGCCGGTGACCGGCGCCGTCCAGCGGGAGCGGCTCGTCGCCGCGGGCCTGCGGGTGCGCGACCTGCCCCGGCTGCGTGACGTCGACACCGCCGCCGACGCGGCGGCCGTCGCGGCCTCCGCCCCGCACGGCCGGTTCGCGGCACGGCTGGCCCGGCTGACGGCGGTCACCGGCCGATGAGCACCGCACACGGGATCGCGCCGCCCTGCTTCACAGCGCCCGGCTCGGCGCGTCCGTGGGCCGACGCCTGCTCCGAGGCGGTACGCACCGGACGCGGCCCCCTCTTCCTGCGGCGCGCCGACGGCCGGCTGTTCCCGCTGGAGGCGGAGCGCTGGTGCGCCGAGGCCGACGGGGTCGGCCTGGAGGTGCCCGCGCGGTGCGGGGCCCGGCCCGCGACCTCGGCTGCGGGCCCGGACGACTGGGGGCGGCCCAGGCCGCACGAGGCCGGCGCGCCCTCGGCGCCGACGTCGGCGAGGCCGCGGTCGCCCAGGGTCGGTGTCCAGGTCGTCCGGCTCGACGGCAGGCGCGCGGCCGGGAGCCCGTTCCCGCGGGGGCGGCTCGGCACACCCGCCCTGCTCCGGACCGCGGCGGGCGCCGGCTGGAGCGCCACCGCTCAGTGTGTCTCGGGCGACCGGTCCTTCGCCGCCCTGCGCAGCCGCAGCACCAGCAGCAGGGCCGAACCGCCGAACAGCACGGCGGTGATCAGCAGCCAGCGGGCCGGGAAGCCGTCCGTCGACAGCCCCGCCGCCAGCTCGTAGCGGCTCTCCATCCGACCGCTGATCAGCGGGAACCACACCAGAAGCAGCAGCCCGGACAGTGCTGCCGGGACGCGGACGTACATCGCCCACTCCCGGCGGCCGGTCGCGGACAGGCCCCGCACTACGGCGCGGTCGGCCGAGGCGTACAGCGGCAGCAGTACGAGGTCGTGGATCAGGGCGGCGCCGACGAACCACAGTGCCACGCCGAGCCAGTCACCCGCCAGCAGCCGCACCCCGGCATAGCCGGCCAGCGCGAACGAGCAGGCGAGCAGCAGCAGTTGCAGCGGACTGCCGAGCGGGATCCGGCGGGTCATCACAGGTCTCCGAAGGTCATCCGGGCCACCCACTTGGTGTTGAGCACACCGGGCGCGGCTGGGACGATGACCCGCGCGGGGAAGCCGTGGTCGAGGGTCAGGTCCTCGCCGTTGGCGTACAGGGCGAGCAGTGAGCGCGGGTCCGCCACCTGGTTGGCGCGCAGAGCGGCCCTGCGGAAGGCGCCGTGGCGCTGCAGGGACTCGACGAGCACGTCCGGCGGTTCGCCGTCGTGGCCGGCCAGGGCCGCGAGGTCGCGCAGGCGCACTCCGCGCCACCACTGGTCGGCGGTCGACCAGCCCTCCACGCAGGCGATCGGGAGCGCGGAGCTGTGCAGGGGCAGCCGGGCGAGTTCGGCGCGGCTGAGCCGGACGGTTCCGCCGGGGCCGGTCACCACCAGGCGCCACGCGTCCTCGCTGGTCTGCGCCGCGGTGATCCGCGCGTACGCGGCCGTCTTGTTGATCTGGAAGCCGCCTGGGCCGCTGCCCGGGTCGGCCCAGCCGTGCGGCGCGAGGAGGGCGGTCGCGCGCAGCGGCTGATCGAAACTCCGGCCGGGGCTGGTTGCGAACATGAGGAGGGCTCCGCCCCCCACCCACCAC
>NZ_JBHYKH010000266.1:1760-9065 GCF_042741275.1 Streptomyces sp. NPDC058964 | reverse complement strand
GGCAATATGTTCCTGTCTCCCCCGGCAGCCCAACCAGCGCGCCCCGCGCCGGGAGACGGTGGGCGGATCGGGACTGGGTGCGACCAGCTCTCCCTCCCCCTCCTCCCGCAGCCCGCGCAGGTTCCCGACGGCCATGGGCAGTTTGAGCACGGCGTGCGCGGCGAACGCGGCGAAGAACACCCAGGCGCCGTAGAAGTGCAGGGGGTAGAAGGAGCCCGGGAAGATGTAGTCGAGCTGGATGTTGAGCACCCCCGTGGTGAACTCGAACAGGGCGCCCCCGACCAGCAGCAGCAAGGAGATCCGCTCCGCGGCGTGGGCGACGGAGCGGGCCGGCGGCAGGGTGAACAGCCGCGGCACGACCGACCACAGCTTGGCCAGCAGGACGGGGATCAGTGTCAGCCCGAGGGTGACGTGGACGCCCTGGGTGAACCGGTAGAGCCAGTGCGGGCTCGTCGGCCACGAGAAGAGGTAGAACCCGAGAATGCCCTTGTCCGGGGTCGTGTCGTTCACCGGCGACAGATCCGGGTTGTAGGCGGCGTACGAGATCAGTCCGGTCACGAAGAGCACGGTGATGCCGACGAGGAGGACAAGGCCGAGCACGGAGGTGAACCAGGGTCCGCGCAGGGGGCTGCGCCAGAAGCCGGGCGAGGTGGGGAGCCGTGGGTCGCGCATGTCCCGACCGTAGGCCGGGACCGCCTCCGAACAGGGGCGCGACCCATGACGAAACGCTGACGTCCGGCCCACGCGCCGACTCCCGGGCCGCCTTTCGGCCTAGCGTTCCGCTGTGACCCGCTCAGTCCTCCGCGATCTTTACGCCGTCGCGGCCGCCGCCCTGCTCGTCCTCACGGCCGTGCTGGTCGGCCGCCGCATCCAGGACGCCCACCGCACGCTGTTCGTGCACTGGCCGCCGCTGTTCGCCGAGTGGGACCCCCATGTGGGGCCGGGCACCCCGGCCGCCCTGGCGGTGGCGGTGGCCGTGGCCGGGTACGGCCCCCGTCTCGCCCGGCGGCTGCCGTGGCGGGCGCTGCTCGCTGCGGCCTGGGGTGCCTCGCTGGCCTGGACGTGGTCGCTGGCACTGGTCGACGGCTGGCACCGGGGCGTGGCGGACCGGCTCACCACCAAGAACGAGTACCTCCGGGTCGTCGGCCGCTTCCACGACATTCCCGGCACCCTGCGCGACTTCACCCACCACATCCTGGCCCACTCCCCCTCCCCCTGGCCCGCCCACATCGCGGGCCATCCCCCGGGCGCGACGCTCACCTTCGTACTCCTCGACCGCGCCGGTCTGCGCGGCGGGGGCTGGGCAGGCGCCTGGTGCATCACCGTCGGCACGACGGCGTGCGCGGCCGTACTGATGACGGTGGGGCTGCTGGCGGGACGGGACATGGCGCGGCGGGCCGCGCCGTTCCTGGTGCTGGCACCGGCCGCGGTGTGGGTCGGGGCGTCCGCCGACGGATACTTCACGGCGGTGGCCGCGTGGTCCGTCGCGCTGCTCGCGCTGGCGGTGACGGGACGCAGGGGGGTCTGGCGGAGGGCCGTGGCCGTGTTCGGCGCGGGGCTGCTGTTCGGCCTGACCTGCTATCTCTCCTACGGCCTCGCACTGTTCGCGCTGATCGGGGCCGTGGTGGTGCTGCTCGGCCGGGTCCGGGCCCGCGTCCTGGTGAGCGGGCTGCCGTTCCTCCTGGCCGGTCTCGCCGTGTTCCCGCTGCTGTTCACCCTCACCGGCTTCGACTGGTGGGAGGGCTACCGGCTCCTGGTCACGCGCTACTACCAGGGAGTCGGCGGCATCCGTCCCTACGGCTACTGGGTCTGGGCGAACCTGGCCTGCACCGTCGTGACCGTAGGGTTCGCGACCGCGGCCGGCCTGGGCCGGGCCGGTGCCGCGCTGGTCCGCGACCGGGCCGCCCTGCTCCCCCGGCGGATGCCCGAAGGCACCTGTGAGGCGGGCGACGACGCCCGGCTCGCCCTGCTCGTGCTCGGCGCCCTGGCGGCGCTGCTCGTCGCCGACCTGTCCGGCATGAGCAAGGCCGAGACGGAACGCATCTGGCTGCCGTTCGCCCTGTGGCTGCTCCCCGCGTGCGCGCTCCTCACCCGCCCGCGGGCGTGGCTCGCCGTTCAGGCGGCGCTGACCCTGCTGGTCAACCACCTGCTGCTGACGGGCTGGTGAGGAGCCGTTGTCCCGGGCGTCCTACGGGGTGGCGCAGGCGCCGCTCGCGCACGCGGTGAGCCAGCGGTCGAAGTCGCCGTCGTAGCGGGTTCCGATGCCGGAGGCGTACACGTCGTATCCGCCGGCGTAGTCACCGGCCCGGAAGCGGGCGAGCATACGCTGGATGTCCGCCGGGTGGTTCTCGAACATGTAGCGGACCGCGAGATAGCCCCACGGGTAGGTGCGGGTGACGTCGCTGTTGGCGTAGGTGTTCTGGAAGAGGGTGCTCAGCCGGTAGGTGTGCCGGCCCGCCTCGGTGACCGCCTGGTCGTCGGTGATCCCCCGGTAGCCGTAGGAGACGTACTCGGCCAGGCCCTCGATCCACCAGACGTCCGGCACCGACGTCTGCCGGGCGAAGTCGCCCTTCATGTCGTCACGGGCGTCGAGGAAGTGCGTGTACTCGTGGTTGAGGTTCCAGATCCGGGCCGGGAAGCCGTCGTCGTAGCTCTTCTGGTACATGATCGAGAGCGGCCTGTTGGCGGGGTCGGCCGGGTCTCCTTCCAGGGTGATGCCGCCGTTGTCCGTGCTGACGCCGTAGATCGCCGAGGCGTAGGTCTGGTAGTCGGAGCGGCCGGCGAAGACGGCGAGGTCGATGGTCGACACGTACTGGCCGGGTATCGGGCCGTCGTCCTTGACGAGGCCGTGGAAGTAGGAGTCCTGGCCCAGCACACTGGCGCAGGCGGCGTCGAGGTCGGCGGGGGTGAGCGCCTGGGCCCGGATGGTGTGCGCCGCGTCGCAGGCGTGGGTGACGGGCAGGACCGCCCTCGTCAGCCGGCCGGGCAGATCGCAGACTCCGTAGTACGAGCAGTCGGCGCGGTCGTAGGCGTCGGCCTGCGTCGCCACCGCGACCCACAGCCCGGCGGTGGGGCCGGTGATCGCCGAGGCGTCCAGCAGGTCCTTGGCCAGCGGCCGGACCAGAGCCTGCAGCGCCGGGTGTTCGACGTAGCGGGCGAGGTTCATTCCCGCGTTGGAGTCCAGGTAGGACCGGTCGGTGCCGAGCAGGTCGCGGTGGTCGAGCGCGAAGGTGTCCAGGGTGTCGACGATGCCCGGGTCCTCGGTGACCGCGTCGACGTAGTCCGGGTTCCAGTTGCCGCGCCACAGGGGGGTGTAGACGTCGTTGACCGCCGCCAGCATGGCGGGTACGTCGTCGTACGAGCTGTCGTAGTCGTCGAGCAGCCGCTGGTAGACGTCGAGATAGCGGGCCTGGCGGTCGGCGCTGTCGGTGAGGATGACGACCTCGCCCAGCACGTCGCCGTTGGCCGCGGTCACGTCCCAGGAGTGCCGGCGGGCGAAGAAGGTGTCCAGGCCGGAGGTGGTGGCCGAGGCGAGGCGCGGACCGTACGGGCCCACGTCGGACGCGTTGTTGAACTGGACGTAGTAGCCGGCCCGGAGGAAGAGGACGAGTTGCCGGATGCCGTCCGCGTTGTCGCCGCGATAGGTGCGCGCGGCGCGGGTGAAGGCGTTGGCGACGGTGACCATCTGGGACTGGCGGAAGACGTCGTACGCGGCCGGACCGGTGACCGCGAAGAGGGTGTTGACGCACTCGGTGGCCGACGCCTTGACGAAGGCGACTAGCGCGGACCCGGTTCTGCTGCCGAAGTCGGCCGGCGTGCACGAGGCCTTCTTCGTCGCGGCGCGGGTCCGGGCCGGCGCGGGCGGCGGTGCGATTGGGGGCAGTTGGGCCGGGCTGAGTCGCCGGTCCTGTACGGCGGGGCGGTCGGTGGTGAGGGTGGCGGTCGAGCCGGTCGGTGGGGGCGTCGTCGGCGTCGGGGACGCGGTGACGGCGGTGGGGCCGGCCGTCGGGGCCGGGGTTGCCGCGAGTGCCGGCACGGACAGCAGGCCGGCGAGCGTGACGCAGACGGCGAGGGTGCCGGCCGTGCGTCCGGGCAGCGCGGAGCGGTAGCGCATCTGGGCTCCTCCACGGATGGATGCGCCTCTATGGGGGTGATGAGGCGTGTGCAGCACTGTGCCAAGGCCTGCCTGCCCCAACAATGGTGTGTGACATAGCACATGACACCACTGACCCATAACACCGGGCATCGTCGACCGACTTGCAATGCCCGGCACCGGCTACGTGCCGGCGATGCTCCAGGTGCGCGCCGCCCAGGTCCTCAAGTGCGGTGACTGCGCGACGAGTTCCTTGTGCGCGTCGACGGCCGCCCGGAACAGCGTCTCCGCCAGCTCCTCGGTCACCGCGCCCCGCCGCCAGGCCAGCACATAACGGCACCACAGCGGCGTGCCGGCCAGTGGTTTGACCACCACCTGCGGGATCGGCCGCAGGGTCGGCTGGACGAGGGACACACCGAGCCCGTCCGCGATCATGCTCTGCAGCTGCAGCCGGTCACCCAGGAACTCGTGCACGGTCACCGGGGTGAAACCGGCCGCCTCACAGGCCGCGTAGAAGACGCCCGGCCATCCCGCACCGTCGTCGGGTGTCAGGAACCAGGCGTCCTCGGCCAGGTCGGCGAGTGAGACCTGGGCCCGGTGCCTGAGGCGGTGCCGGGACGGGAGGGCGACGAACGTCGGCTCGGTGACGATCCCGCGGTGCGCCACCGCGTCCGAGTGCGTCAGCTCCATTCCGGGGTAGTCGGCGGCGATGGCGGCGTCCACCGCGCCCTCCTCCAGGAGCTCGACGATCCGTGAGGAGGCGTACACGCTGTTCACCGAGAGGTCGACGTCCGGCAGCCGGGTGCGGAACCGGGACACCGCGCCCGGCAGGACCGGTGAGTTGGTCGCCGCGACCCGCAGGGTCCGCCGTTCCCTCTCGGCGCCGGAGGCCCGGCGGCGGCCGATCGCGTCGGCTCGCGCCAGGACGTCGCGCGCCTGGGCGACGACCTCGACGCCGTACGGTGTCAGCCGCACACCCGCCGTCCCGCGCACGAACAGCGGCTCGCCGAAGTAGCGCTCGATCCGCCTGAGCTGCGTGCTGACGGCAGGCTGGGAGTACCCGAGGTCCGCGGCGGCCCGGCCCACGCTCCCCGCGTCGGCGATCGCGCACAGCACGCGCAGATGCCGCAGCTCCAGCTCCATCCGCCACTCCTCCGTCCACCGGCGGACAGGAAGCGTTCCATCGCGCCTTCGCCCTCACAAGATAACCGCCCGCCATCGTGTCCCGGACACCCGGATCTCGTTGGACGGGCCGTACTGCCACAGCACCCCGGCCGCGTACCGCGCGACCGGCGAGGAGAGGGAGAGATGGACGTGACGATGCGCACAAGGCGAGTACCGGTGGCCGTGCTGCTGGCCGCCGCCGCGCTGGCCGCGACTGCGGCGCCGGCCCTGGCCGCCGGCAAGGACAAGGGGGCGTCCGAGGGGCCCGTCGCCCACCTGGTGACGCAGGTCGGCGGCGCTCTCGTCGAGTGCGCCGTCGACAACGGGCTCAAGGACTGCCGGCGGATGAACGTGCGTCCCTGACCCAGGGCATGACGACGGTCACAGCGCGGCCGGACAACCCGTTTGAATGATGAAAGCAGGGTGGCGCTAGCATATGAGCGCCACCTAGCTCGAAAGAGATTCCTGTGACTGTCAACGACGACTCGTTCACCGACTGGAAGAACCGCGAAGAGATCGCGGAGTCCATGATCCCGATCATCGGAAAGCTGCACAGGGAGCGGGACGTCACGGTCCTGCTGCACAGCCGCTCGCTGGTGAACAAGTCGGTGGTCAGCATCCTGAAGACCCACCGGTTCGCGCGGCAGATCGCCGGCGAGGAGTTGACGGTCACCGAGACGCTGCCCTTCCTGCAGGCTCTCACCACGCTCGACCTCGGTCCGTCCCAGATCGACATCGGCATGCTCGCCGCGACCCACAAGGCCGACGACCGCGGCCTCACGGTGGAGGCGTTCACCGCCGAGGCCGTCGCCGGCGCCACGGGTGCCAACAAGATCGAGCGCGGCGAGGGCCGCGACGTCGTCCTCTACGGCTTCGGCCGGATCGGCCGCCTCGTCGCCCGCCTGCTGATCGAGAAGTCCGGTTCCGGCAACGGCCTGCGACTGCGCGCCATCGTGGTGCGCGGCGGCGGCGAGCAGGACATCGTGAAGCGCGCCTCGCTGCTGCGCCGCGACTCCATCCACGGTCAGTTCCAGGGCACGATCACCGTCGACGAGGCGAACAGCACGATCGTCGCCAACGGCAACGCGATCAAGGTGATCTACGCGAACGACCCGACCGAGGTCGACTACACGGCGTACGGCATCCGCAACGCCATCCTCATCGACAACACCGGCAAGTGGCGCGACCGCGAGGGCCTGTCGAAGCACCTGCGCCCGGGCGTCGACAAGGTCGTCCTGACGGCGCCCGGCAAGGGCGACGTCCCCAACATCGTGCACGGCGTCAACCACGACATGATCAAGCCCGACGAGCAGATCCTGTCCTGCGCGTCCTGCACCACCAACGCGATCGTCCCGCCGCTCAAGGCGATGGACGACGAGTTCGGCGTGCTGCGTGGCCACGTGGAGACCGTCCACTCGTTCACCAACGACCAGAACCTGCTGGACAACTACCACAAGGCCGACCGCCGCGGCCGCTCCGCGCCGCTCAACATGGTCATCACCGAGACCGGTGCCGCCTCGGCCGTGGCCAAGGCGCTGCCCGACCTCAAGGCGAAGATCACCGGCAGCTCGATCCGCGTCCCGGTGCCGGACGTCTCGATCGCCATCCTGAACCTGCAGCTCGCCCGTCCGACCGACCGCGAGGAGGTCCTCGAGCACCTCCGCGAGGTGTCGCTGACCTCGCCGCTCAGGCGCCAGATCGACTTCACCACCGCCCCCGACTCGGTCTCCAGCGACTTCATCGGCTCGCGCCACGCCTCGATCGTCGACGCCGGCGCCACGAAGGTGGAGGGCGACAACGCGATCCTCTACCTGTGGTACGACAACGAGTTCGGCTACTCCTGCCAGGTCGTCCGCGTCGTCCAGCACGTCTCCGGGGTGGAGTACCCGACGTACCCGTCGCCGGCGGTCTGATCCGGGCACACCGTTCGAACCGCGGCACGCACGTCCCGATGCCGCCAGTGCTCGCGGGGGGGGGGGGGGCGGCCGGCCCGGGGGCGGGCCCCCCCGCCGGCGGGGGGGGGCCCCCGCGGGCGGCGGGCGGCGGGC
>NZ_JBHYKH010000266.1:0-1750 GCF_042741275.1 Streptomyces sp. NPDC058964 | reverse complement strand
CGCTACTCGGACCACCTTGATCTTCACTACGAGGGTCGACGGCTGCTTCAGATGTCTATATCATACCCGCAATCACCGGTGGACTCGGGACCGTGCGAGGCGGTGACACTCCGGTGGGTGCCCTTCGTCCGCGCAGTCCGGGGCCGGCTGCCTCTGGCGGGCGCCCTGCCGAGCGGTGATCAGGGCCGCGACACCGCTGAGGAAGCCTCCGAGGCCCGACACCCCCGCGATCACGAGCGGCAGCACATCCCCGGTATCGCTCGAAGCCACGGCTCCCTCGTGCGCGGTGCCTCCGCCGCCACTGCCCGGACGGGTGCCGTCCTCGGTCCCCGTGGCAGGGACGACCTCGGGAGGCCCGGTGGAGTGCCGGCCCACCGCGAGTGCGCAGAAGCAGATCGCGAAGGACGCCAGAGCGATGATCAGCCAGTGCGGCCCGGCGCGCAGGCCCATCGGCCGGGGCCGGACGGCTGCTGCGGCGACGGCTGCTGCGGCGCCACGTGCCGAGGGGGACTCGGGTCGATTGCTCATGCCTCCATTGCGCCCCGGTCCCGGGGGCACGTCATGGCACTGCATGTCGGGGCTTGACAGACGCGCGGTCCCCGGCGCCGCACCCCCGGCGCCGGGGACAGGACTTTCTCATGCGTCGCCCAGCGGACCCGACGTCCTGCTGGGTGGGCTCACGCACAGCGCCCAGATGACGAAGCCCGAGAAGGCGATCATCACGATCGACCAGACCGGGTAGTACGGCATCGACAGGAAGTTGGCGATGATCAGGAGCCCGGCGATGGTCACGCCCGCGACGCGTGCCCACACCGCGGTCTGGAACAGACCGAGACTCACGATCACCGCCACCGCGCCCAGGATCAGATGGATCCAGCCCCAGCCGGTGAGGTCGAACTTGAAGACGTAGTTGGGCGTCGTGATGAACACGTTGTCCTGCGCGATCGCCATGATGCCGCGGAAGATGTCGAGTATCCCGGCGATCATCAGCATGACGGCCGCGAACGCCGTCAGGCCGAACGCCCATTGCTGCTTGGTCGTGCGCGCTTGCGTAGTGCTGCGTGGAGCGGTCATGCCCGTGCCTCGTTTCCCTCTCGTTGATGTGCTCAGCGACCGGAGGCGGTGGGTACGGCGCCACCCGGGCGCTCCGCCGGGCCGTAGTCGCTCAGGACCAGCGCCTTCGCCCTGGTGAACTCCTCGTCCGTGATGTCGCCGCGGGCGCGCATCTCGGACAGCCTGGCGAGCTCGTCGACACCGGTGGGCCGGCCTTCGCCGCCCTTGGCCGTCTCACGGACGTAGGAGTCGAAGGCCTTCTGCTGTGCGCGCGCCCGCTCCATCTCACGGCTCCCCATGGACTTGCCGCGGGCGATCACGTAGACGAGCACGCCCAGGAAGGGCAGTACGACGACGAAGACCAGCCAGCCGGCCTTGCCCCAGCCGCTCAGGGTGTCGTCACGGAAGATGTCGACGAAGATCCGGAACAGCAGGATGAACCACAGGATCCACAGGAAGAACCAGAGCATCGTCCAGAAGGCGCTCAGCAGCGGATAGTCGTACGCGAGGTACATCTGCGGGCTCATTTGACTCCTCCGTTCCGGGCGCTCGCCCGGCAGCAGGTTTCTGCCGTTCTCAGCGTGCCCACGGCAAGGACCGGGAGCCTCACCCGAGGAGGGTGAACGTGCGGTGCCGCGGTCCGTCCGCCGGCTCGGCATGGGGCCCTCGCCCCTGTGGAGGCCGCCCCGTCGGGAGT
>NZ_JBHYKH010000265.1:1197-12363 GCF_042741275.1 Streptomyces sp. NPDC058964 | reverse complement strand
AACCTCCTCGGCCCCTGAGGCCGCCGATCCTTCCGGATCTCGAAGTCCATCGCACCCCTTGAACTGGGGTGTTGCGACGACCACTAGAACGGAAGCTGCCGGGCGGGGCCACAGCCGTGCCAACCGGGTCCGCTCAGCGGCAGGTGAACGACTTGTCGGTGGGACTCGTGCTCAACGTGAGCTGGCTGCCGCGGCGTTACCGATTGACTGTCTGTCCCCGACGCTGGCGTAGATCGGGCCGCAGTCCAGCGGTCCGCCCGAGGAGCCCACGGTCAGCTGGGGCGGGCGTCGGGTGTTGAAATCGAGCATCTGGTGGAGAGGGAGGTGCCCCGACAGCACCAGGCGCACATCGTTCGCAGGCCGACCAGGGAGGTGTTGGCCACGGCCGCGTCGAGGACACGAGTCCGCCGACGATGACGGCAGCCCGGCCCGCCAGGCGCTGGCGAAGACCACCGAGACGACCGCCGAGACCCCGGGCCGGGCACTGCCCGGTCAGCTGCCCGCCGCATCGGGCGGCACCCTGGCCTCGGTCAGGGGCTGGACGGGGGAGACGGCCTCCATCTCCTTCTGCAGGTGGCGCCACCACCGCGTCCAAATGGCCCCCACCGCACGGCCATAACAGGCACAGACCGGCGGCCGCACCTACCGTCACCAGGGGCAACAGCTCAAGACGGAGACGGAGCCGTAAGGAGACGGAACATGACGGAACGGCAGCCAGGGGCTCGCGGTGCCAAGAGAGGGCTCGGCCGCACCGCAGGGGCCTGCGCGCTCGCTCTGGCGTTCGTCTTCCCGATCTGCTCGCCCCCCGCCGCGGCGGGTCCGCCACCGGACCGGCCGCGGCTGTGCGCGACGGAGCCCGCTCCCCCGACCGGCAGTGCGACCACTCCGCCGCCGATCACTTCGGGCAGCGATGTATGGAGCTTCGTCTCCGAGCCGGGCCTTCATCCCCAGCGGGTCACGGTGACTGCGCACGAGCCCGGGACGGCCCCCGGCAAGATCTTCGTCGGCCCCTATGCCATCGGTGCCGCGGTGGTCGGTCAGACGGGGGCACTGATCTCCGACGACTCCGGCGATCCGGTCTGGTTCCGCCCCCTGCACTCCCCCGACCTCCAGAACGCCGACTTCAAGGTTCAGACCTATCACCATCCCGGGACCGGAACGTCGCAGCCGGTGCTGACCTGGTGGCAGGGATCCATCGCCATTCCGCCCACGTACACGAACCTGCCGGGCGGCGCTCCCGAACCGGGCGGGTGCTACTACATCTACGACAATCAGTACCGTCTGATCACCACGGTCTCCGCTCGTCACGGCTTCAACGCGGACGAGCACGAATTCCTCCTGACCCGCAGGGGGACCGCGCTGTTCATCGCGACCAAGCCGGTCCCCATGGACCTCCGCCCCTACGGGGGTCCGGCGAACGGAGCCATCCTGGACAGCGAGATCCAGGAAGTCGACCTGAAATCGGGCAAGCTCGTCTTCTCATGGGACCTGCTGGACCACCTGAACCCCGCCGAGTCCGAGGTGCCGGCCTCCGACGCGGCCACGTCGGACGGGGTATGGGACGCCTACCACCTGAACTCGATCGACGAGGGCCCCGGCGGGGAGCTGCTGATCTCGGTCCGGAACTTCTGGGCGATCTACGACATCTCCAAGAGGACGGGCAAGACCCACTGGCAACTCGGGGGCAGGGAGAGCGACTTCACCTTCGGCCCCGACGCGGACTTCTACTGGCAGCACGACGCACGGTTCGGGCCGAACAACAAGATCGGCTTGTTCGACGACGGCTGCTGCAACCAGCCGGGCGGCACACCGGAACAGGAGTCCCACGGCCTCATCCTGGACCTGGACTTCGACGACCACCACGCGACCGCCGCGCGGACCTACTACCACCAGCCACCGCTGTTCTCGGCGTCCCAAGGGAACACCCAGGCGCTGGCCGGCGGCAACAAGTTCATCGGATGGGGCCAGAGCTCGTACTACTCGGAGTACGCCGACGCGGGAAACACGGAGGGCAACGGCTCGGAGAACCTGCTCTACGACGCCAAGATGCCGGGTTCGAACATCTCGTACCGGGCCTTCCGGAACAAGTGGGTCGGCAAGCCCTACTACCCGCCGAGCGCAGCGGCGAAGACCGACAAGGGGAACAGCGTCGTCTACGCCTCCTGGAACGGCTCGACGCAGACCAGAGCGTGGCGGGTGCTCGCAGGACCGGACCCCCATGCGCTGTCGGTAGTCGTGCGGCACGCCGAACGGACCGGTTTCGAGACGGCGGTCCCGACGGACGATCAAGGACCGTACTTCCAGGTCAAGGCGTTGGATGACGAGGGGCACGTCCTCAAGTCCTCCGACGTCGTGCACCTGACACGTTGACGGCCGGCCCGTGACGGAGCGGGGCGTTCATCGCGCGGAGCTCGTCGCGGGCCGTCTAGGCTGGAGAAATGGTGCCAGGACGCACCTCGGACAGCGGCCACAGGTCAGTACGACGGCAGGCCGGGACCGCATCCTTCGGCTGCCCCGCAGTGGCCCCGCGGACCGCACACCGGGTCGACCTCGGCGCCCCGCCGCAGCAGGCACGTGCACCGAGGAAGACCCCGGCCGACTGACGGGACCAGTGGGATGGAGAGTCCGGCGCAAGCACCATATGGCCCGGAAAGCGCCCAGCCCGAGCGCTTGCTTCCGCGTGAGGAGGATCTGGCCGTCCTCGACGCGCTGTTCACGCAATCGCCGATCGGTGTGGCCGTCTTCGACACCGGGCTGCGCGTCATCCGGGCCAATCCCGCGCTCGAAGCCATTCACGGAGTTCCGAACGCACGGTTGCTGGGTCACCGGCTCGGCGAGGTTCTGCCCGATCTCGACACCCTTGCGATCGAGCGCCGTCTCACCAGGGTCCTGGAGACGGGAGTGTCCATCGCCGGCTCCGAGCACCACGGCTACACCCCGGCCGACCCCGGCACCGAACACGTCTGGGTGGCGTCGTCGTACGCCCTCACCAGTCCGGACGGCCGGACCATGGGCGTCACCGACATGATCATCGACATCACCGACCGTTACCGCGCCCAGGAGCGTCTGGCCCTGCTCGACGAGGCCGCGACCCGCATCGGCACGACACTCGACGTCACACGTACGGCTGCGGAGCTGGCCGATGTCCTGGTCCCGTACGTGGCCGACCTGGCCTCGATCGATCTTCTGGACGGTGTGACGGCGGGCGAGGAGCCGCTCCCGCCCGGCACCGAGGGGGTCACGTTGCGTCTCGCGGCGCGCACGGCCTCGGATCCGGCCCTCACCGCGAGGCTGCGCCGCATCGGCGACGTACAGGATTTTCCCGCCGGCACCCCGCACGCGCGCAGCCTCGCCGACGGACGGCCCGCGCTCGTGCCGGTGGTCGACCCGGACGCCGACTGGGTCCGGGGCTCCCCCGATCCCCGGGCACAGGCGCTGCTGGCGCACGAGACGCATTCGCTCATGGTGGTGCCCCTGCGGGCCAGGGACACCATCCTGGGACTGGCGCACCTGTATCGCACGGCGGCCCGCCCGAACGCCTTCGAGCACGACGACCTGATACTCGTGCAGGATCTGGTGGCGCGGGCCGCCGTCTGCGTGGACAACGCCCGTCGCTACACCGGTGAGCGGAGCACAGCCGTCACCCTCCAGCAGAGCATGCTCCCGCACAACGTGGCCACGCAGAGTGCGGCGGACGTCGCGTACTGCTACCGGCCCGCCCTGACGCACACGGGCGTGGGCGGGTGCTGGTTCGACGTGATTCCGTTGTCCGGTGCCCGTGTGGCCCTTGCCATCGGCGACATACCCGGTACGGGCGTCGAGGCGGCCGCCTGCACCGGGCAGATCTGTTCGGCCATCCGCACCCTGGCGCAAATGGATCTCGCCCCCGAGGAAGTCCTCGCCCGGCTCGACGACATGGTGCCGCGACTCGTCGAGCGCGCCCGTACTTCCGGATCCGCTCCCATCATGGACGGGCTCGTGGGTGCGACCTGTCTCTACGCGATCTACGACCCGATCTCGCGCCGCTGTGTCATGGCAAGCGCCGGACACGCCCCGCCGGCCGTCGCCGAACCGGCGCGTCAGGTGCGTTTCCCGAGGATCCCGTCCAACCAGCCCCTCGGGCTGGGCGATGCCGTCTTCGAACCCCTCGAGATCGAGCTCCCCGAGGGCAGCACTCTCCTCTTCCACACGCGAAACCTTCTCCAGGACGGCGCTGACGATCGACCGCTGCAGCAACACCTCTGCGCGATCATCAGGCAGGACGGTCTGCCTCCCGACGAGCTCTGCCGGAGTCTCGCCGACGTGGCGGGCGCGCACCTGTCCCCGCACGACGATCTGGCGCTGCTCCTGGCCCGCACCCGTAGCCTCCCGTCTGCCCAGGTCGCCACATGGGACGTCCCCCCGGATCCCGGCGTCGTCGCCGACACCCGCTCACTCGCCTCGCGCCAGCTGCAGCGGTGGGGCCTGGAAGAGCTGGCCTTCACCACCGAACTCATCGTCAGCGAGCTGGTCACGAACGCCGTCCGCTACGGAGGGCCGCCGATCCGGCTCCGGCTCATCCGTGACCGGATGCTGATCTGCGAAGTCAGCGACGGAAGCAGCACGTCACCGCACATTCGCCGGGCCGCCACCACGGACGAGGGCGGACGCGGACTCTTCCTCGTCGCCCAGTGCTCCCACCACTGGGGCACCCGGTACCACAGCAGCGGCAAGACCATCTGGGCGGAACAGGACCTCACCGGCCCCGAAGCCGCGGCAGGCGCCTAGGGAAGCGGGCAGGCGGCGGTCACGGTCACCGCCGCCTGACGGCGTCGTCCCGGGGGTGACATCCGGGCCTCGCGCTCAGCGCCTCCGGTGCGGCGGCGCTGAACGGTGTGGGTCGCTGCGGCGGCGGCCGGCCCGCGACGGTACGAGCTCCCGCAGGAGCGAAGGACGCGTCGTGACGCCGTGATCGCCGCCGCCCTCGTCCAGCCGGGCCATCCGATGCCTCTGGGACGCCTTCCCTGTCTGCCTCAGTCACCGGCTTCCGGGAGGCGCCGGGACCGGGTGAAGCGGCCGCCGACCTCCACGCCCAGCTCTGGGTGGGTCGGACACGGGCTCGAGAAGCGTCCAGGCATGGGCCCCTGCATTCCGCCGACGCCCCCGCTCCGCGCAGAGCGGCCACCGGGTGGGCCTGGTTCGGGCAGCGGGCTCTGAGCGCGAACGGGCGTACCGGGGCCGCCGGACCTGTCCACCGCCCGGTGATGCGGACGTGCCCCGGACAGGGCAGCGACAGTCGCACGGACCTCAGGACTTGAGGTGTTCCCGGTCCCCCATCACCACGACGGGATGCTGCGCCGGCTCCAGGGTGCGCAGGAGGGTCTTCATTGCGGGACCGGACACGGTGACGCATGCCGATGTGCCGTCGCCGTGGTCTGTGTGGAGCCAGATTCCACCGCCCTTTTCCACCCCGTCAGGGCGGCTCCAGTCGAAGGGCGGAACACCTCTGAGCCGGTTGTAGTCGATGGCGATGACGTAGTCGAAGTCGTGGAGGTGGGCTTGTTCCGGGTTCAGCATGGACGCGTAGGCGTTGTCGTCCTGCCAGTACCTCAGCCGACTTCCGGGGTCGGCGAGTGTGCCTCCCGCGTCGGTGAGGGTGAACACGCCGACGGGACTGCGCTCGTCGTCGATGCGGTGGTCGGTTGTCCAGCCCAGCCTGCCGTTGTGCGCGGGCCAGCTAGCCGTCTGCTGCCAGGTCGAGCCCCGCTTCTGATAGAGAACGACGAGGCTGTCGGGTGAATCCGGGCGATCGCCGTAGACGACCACCGCCTGCCTGGTGCCGTCCGGTATCTGCCGCCACATCCGTCCCCCGATGCCCGGAAGGCGCGTGCCCACAGTCTGAGCCGGGTAGGCGGACGCCGCGCCGGGTGCGCCGCCGGAGTTCTTCCGCTCGGCCCCGTGACCGCACGCCGTGGCCGCGGTCAGCACGGCGCCACAGACAAGAGCCGCGCATATGGCATGACGCACACCGCCGAGCCGAACCGGCCGACGACAGGACGGGAGCACCGTGAGCATCCGCATGGTCAGGATCCTGCGTCGAGGCGGATGCACTTCGCCTCCGGACGCGGCATCCGGCCCAACTGGTCACCGTCCGCCCGGGGCCCGCGTCGAGCCGCGCCGCACACACGCGACGGTCGACGCGGGCCCCGCCGACCGTGACAGCCCGCCCGGTGGGGTGAACAGCGCGCGCAGACAGCCGTGAGCGATGGCGGCCGCGGCCTCCCGCGCCCAGGGCCTGCCGATTTGCCGTCATCACCCAGCCGGGCGGCCATCGGCACCACCGACCTGCGCCGCCCGACCAGCAGCAGGCCCCGCGGACACACCTGGCCCCAACGGCGCTGATCCGCCCGCGCGAACGGCTCGAGCATCTCCGCCGCGAAGTCCTCCACCACCCGTCAACCGGGCACGCCACCGACGAAGGAACCCGACCAAGAACTACTAGGACATGCGCAGCCGGGACGGTGGTCGGTCACCGGCAAGAGAAGAGCCGTGGGCGTCGTGCACGGGGGAGGCAGTAGCGACAGCACTCACCGCATCGCCAGGTTGCCGAGGTACGACTGGACGTTGCGGCGGGACTCGGTCACCGAGTCGCCGCCGAACTTCTCCGCCACCGCGTCCGCCAGCACCAAGGCCACCATCGCCTCCGCGACGATCCCGGCCGCCGGTACGGCGCACACATCCGAGCGCTGGTGGTGCGCCCGGGCCACTTCACCCGTGGTCACGTCCACGGTCCGCAGCGCCCGCGGCACCGTCGCGATCGGCTTCATCGCCGCCCGCACCCGCAGCGGCTCCCCCGTCGACAATCCGCCCTCCGTACCGCCGGAACGGCCGGTCGCCCGCCTGATGCCCCCGGGTGCGGTGACGATCTCGTCGTGCGCCCTCGAACCCGGCACGCGCGCCGACGCAAACCCGTCGCCGACCTCGACACCCTTGATCGCCTGGATGCCCATCAGCGCAGCGGCGAGCCGGGCGTCGAGGCGCCGATCCCAGTGCACGTGTGAGCCCAGGCCCACCGGCGCGCCGTAGGCGAGGACCTCGACCACCCCGCCGAGCGTGTCACCCTCCCGGTGCGCCTGGTCGATCTCCGCGACCATCGCCTTCGAGGCGTCCGCGTCCAGGCAGCGCACCGGGTCGGCGTCCAGCCTCTCGAGGTCCGCCGGGGTCGGATACATGCCGTACGGCGCCTTCGCCGCGGCCAGCTCGACCACATGGGAGACGACCTCGATCCCGGCCGTCTCCTTCAGGTACGACCGCGCCACCGCGCCCAGGGCCACCCGCGCGGCAGTCTCCCGTGCCGACGCCCGTTCCAGAACCGGCCGCGCCTCGTCGAAGCCGTACTTCTGCATACCGGCCAGGTCGGCGTGGCCGGGCCGCGGACGGGTCAGTGGCGCGTTGCGCGCCAGCCCCGCCAGCACCTCCCCGGCCACCGGGTCGGCCGCCATCACCTGCTCCCACTTCGGCCACTCGGTGTTGCCCACCATCACCGCCACCGGCGAACCCAGCGTCAGACCGTGCCGGACACCGCCGAGGAAGGTGACCTCGTCCCGCTCGAACCGCATGCGGGCACCGCGTCCATGACCGAGCCGGCGCCGGGCCAGGTGGACCGCCACCATCTCCGTGGTGATCGGCACGCCGGCGGGAAGGCCCTCCAGCGTCGCGACGAGGGCGGGGCCGTGGGACTCCCCCGCGGTCAGCCAGCGCAGCCTGCTCAACGGTGCTCCTCAAGGTCGGTGGGGGTGAACGGGTCCGGAAAGAGCCTGCTCGGTTCTGTGTGGAAGCCGGGGAAGGCCGTGGAGACGCAGCCGGGGTCGTCGAGGGTGACGCCGCGGGCGCGCAGGCCGAGGGCGCGGAAGGCCATGGCGTTGCGGTGATCGCGACGGCAGACGGTCCGGCCCGGTCGGGCCGGGCCGGGTGGGGCCGGGGAAGACGGTGACGCGGTCGTGGCCGACCTCGGTCGTGACGCCCGGCGCCCGCAGGTTCTCGGCGACCGCGGCGATGCGGTCGGACTCCTCGAGGCGCGCGTGTGCGATGCCGTCGTCACCCGCGCGCCGAGCGCGGTGAGCGCGTCGCGGAAGGCGATGGTGTGGTCGCTGACGAGCGGTGCGGACAGCCGGCTGGTGCGATGTGCGGCGGCGAGGACGAGGGCCCGGTTGGTGACGCTCTTCGATCCCGGGATGTGTGCCTGCATCGGAGTCTCGGAGTCCTCTCGTACGACGCTGCGGACGGGGAGCCGGGGCCGGCCCGGGCTCCGACAGGCTCGCCACCGAGAGGAGGCGGCGACAACGAGAGCCCGGCCACTGTGTCATTTCGGCCGGGTGGCGGTGCGCGCCGATGACGGAGTCCCCGTGACCTGACACAGACGGGCCCGGTCCGCCGTCCCCTCCCCCGTGCGCTGCCTAGCGTCGGCAGATCCCGACAGAAGGAGTCGATCGTGCAGCCTCACGCGTCCTTCATCCACGCCCATCACGACGTCGTCGAGCCATCGGCGGACGACGGTGGAAGCGGGAAGGCCAACAGCGCACTGTTCGCCCACCTCCCCCGCTCCAGCCCGGAAGTGATGGAGAGCATCGCCGTCTCCCTGCTCTCGCTGACCGCGCCGGGAGTGTGTCTGCGCGCCGGAAGCGGAATCCAGCCAGAGCCCTCGGGCGCACCGCGCGGGTCGCTGCAGGTGGGGCGCGACATGACAGAGTGAACCGATTGAATCGGCCAGATTTCCCCTGCTGCGTCTTTGATGTGCCGCGCACGGCCAGATGCGTATCTCTTGGGGGAAATCGTGATAGCACGCCGTTCGTTTCTCGTGTCCGGTGCCGCCGTCACCGGCGGTCTCGGGCTGACGGGGCTCGGGATCTCGGTCCTGCGGCCCGCCGCCGCCGGTGCGGCCGTGGGGGGTCCGGCCGCCGGCGGCGGACCGGCCGACCTGGACCCGGGCAGCATCGCCAAGTTCGCGGTCAGGATGCCGATTCCGCCGGTGCTGGCGCCGTACTCGGTGTCGGGCACGACCAGTTACTACCGGATGACCATGAAGGAGGTCGCCACGGCGGTCCTGCCCGGCATGCCCGCCACCACGGTCCGGACCTACAACGGCAAGTTCCCGGGCCCGCTCATCAAGGCACGATCCGACCGGCGCGTGGTCGTCGAGCAGACCAACGACCTCGGTCAGCCGGTTTCCGTACACCTGCACGGGGCGCATGTCCCCCAGTCCAGTGACGGCGGCCCGATGGACCTGATCCAGCCCGGCGGCAAGAAGACGTACACGTACCCGAACCAGCAGCCGCACGCCAACCTGTGGTTCCACGACCACGCCCACCACCAGGAGTCCGAACACGTCTACCGCGGACTGTCCGGCCACTACCTGCTCACCGACGACACGGAGCAGCAACTGCCTTTGCCGTCAGGCCAGTTCGACGTATCGATCGCGCTACGCGAGGCGCGCTTCGACCAGGCGGGACAGCTCGTGTACGCCATGGACGACTGGCCCAACCGCAATGTCATCCTCGTCAACGGCAAGCCCTGGCCGTACTTCGAGGTCGCGGCCCGCAAGTACCGGCTGCGTGTGTTCAACCAGAGCAACGGGCGCTTCTTCGACCTGAAGCTGTCCGACGGCTCGGAGTTCACGCTCATCGGCGGTGACGGGGGTCTGCTCGCCGCACCCTGTCAGGCGACGGTGGTGCGGCTGTCGCCCGGCGAACGGGCCGACATCGTCGTCGACTTCTCGCGCTACCCGGTGGGCAGCCAGGTGGTGCTGGAGAACGGTCTGGGTCCCGGCCCGGTCGAGCACACCGGCAAGGTCATGCGCTTCGACGTCACGCGCACCGCCACGGACAACAGCTCGGTTCCGAGCACCCTGCGCACTCTGCCGCCCCTGCCGGCCGCCACCGTGAACCGCCGCTTCGAGCTGAGCATGGACGAGGACGGCAGGGCCGACCCGATGGGCTACATCAACGGCAGGACGTACGACCCCGACCGCATCGACACCGAGATCGCCTACGGCACCACCGAGGTGTGGACGGTCACCAACACCAACCAGCTCGCCCCGCACAACTTCCACATGCACCTGGTGATGTTCCGCGTCCTGGAGCGCAACGGGCAGCCGGTCACCGAGGGGTTCGAAACGGGACTCAAGGACACCGTGAGCATCCTGGCCGGCGAGACGGTGAAACTCCAGGCCACCTTCACCGGGTACCGGGGCACGTACCTCTACCACTGCCATCTCTTCGACCACTCGGCGATGGGGATGATGGCCAATTTCCGGGTCTCCTGACACCCGTGTCCCGGGTCTCCTGACACCGGCGTCCCGGGTTCTCCCGGCGCCCGTGTTCCGGGTTTCCGGACCCGCATCTGACGAAGTCACGGCCCATCTGACGAAGTAACCCGACCACGATTGCCGGCTTTCCGGTGACTGCGGAAATGTTTTCCGCGGTCACCGGATCCATACCAGAAAGGGACGCTCGAATGACGAACGTCGCCGTCATCTACTACTCCTCCACCGGCCATGTCCACACCCTCGCCACGGCCGCCGCCGAGGCCGCGAAGAAGGCCGACGCCGAGGTGCGTCTGCGCAAGGTGGCCGAGCTGGCTCCGCAGGCCGCCATCGACTCCAACCCGGCGTGGGCCGCGCACCACGCGCAGACCAAGGACGACGAGGTCGCCGCCCTGGACGACCTGGACTGGGCCGATGTGATCCTCTTCGGCACGCCGACCCGCTTCGGTCTGCCGACCGCGCAGCTCAAGCAGTTCATCGACACCGCGGGCGGCCTGTGGGCGCAGGGCAAGCTGGCGAACAAGGTCGTCTCCTCGTTCACCTCCACGTCGCAGACGCACGGCGGCCAGGAGAGCACGCTGCTCGCGCTGAACAACACCTTCTACCACTGGGGCGCGATCATCGTCCCGCCCGGCTACACCGACGCGGTCCAGTTCCACGTCAAGACCGGCAACCCCTACGGCACCGGCCACGTCTCGTACGACAACGCGACCGCCGACGAGGCCACCCTCGCCTCGATCGAGCACCAGACGCGTCGCGCCGTGGAGATCGCCGGGGCGCTCAAGCGCGGATTCGCGGCTGCGTGAGCCTGCCGTGCGGCGTTCCGCGATGCGCAGACGCTCGGTCCTCGTCGGGCTGCTGGCGGC
>NZ_JBHYKH010000265.1:0-1187 GCF_042741275.1 Streptomyces sp. NPDC058964 | reverse complement strand
GGGCAGCTCCCCGGCGTCTGCGGCGGCCCGGATCCGGCCGAGTGCGGCGGCGGGGGCGCGCCCATCGCCCGCGATTTGGGCCACCACACCCCCCACAAAACCCCCGGCCCCCCCCGCGCGGCGCCCCCCGGGGCGCGCCCCCCCCCCCCGGCCGGCGCCGAAGACCCGGCCGCCACCGACGGCGGCCGGGTCGTCTGGGACGACTTCCGAGACGGTTTCGACCACAGCGGGGACGGGTCCAGGTGGACCCTCACCCCGGCCGGCGACGCGCTGCCGGACGGCGACGGCACCGCCACCACGTCGGAGGCCGGACTGCGGGTGGTGCCCACCGGCGTCAACCCGCGCACCGGCGAGCCGGCCTTCACCTTCACCACCGGCAGGGAGAGCGAGGGCGGCGGCGGTGCCGCGGACCACTTGAAGTTCTTCGCACTGGCCCGGCACACCTCGAAGGCCGGCATCCTCGGCTTCGACGCCGAACCGGGCCGGGTCCTCACGATCGACGTGACGATGTCCGCCCGGACCTTCGGCACCGAGCAGCACCCGTTCGGCGCCGCGGTGGCCAACCCGCGCACCGATCTCAGACTCGCGGCGGGCGCGATGAACACGGCCGATCCGGAAACGTCGATGGTCTTCGACTTCTTCGTCACCAACGGCTGGATCTACGCCTTCTACGAGCGGCTGCCCCGGCCGGGCGCCGACTACGCCGCCTTCTCCTACGCCCTGCCGGTGGCCCGCCGGGCCACGGTCGACCAGGTGAACAACCTGGCGGTCGGGTACGACAGGTCGGCGGGCACGGTGGAGTGGAAGCTCGACGGCCGCACGGTCCTGTCCGTCGACCGGATCGGCTTCAAGCCCGCGGACCGGGAGCATCTGCTCCTCGATCTGGGCGGCCGCGAGGAGCTGGTCCGGCCACGCCAACTCGCCGGAGGTTTCGGCATGTTCACACTGCTGGACGCCGAGATGCCGGGCGCGGAGGGCGGCCTGGTCCGGCTCAGCGACGACCTCCGGTACTACGACCCGGACCGCGGCGCGCCGGCCCAGCAGCGGTTCGCCGACCCGGCGGGCCTCGCGGGGCACCGCCTGTGGGGCCAGGGCGCTCGGCTCGACGTCCGCGAGCTGGGCGTGACGTCGGTCCCGCGCTAGGCCCTGCCGTCGGGCACCAAGCAGCGGCTCCGGCCGGACAGCCA
>NZ_JBHYKH010000264.1:1047-12374 GCF_042741275.1 Streptomyces sp. NPDC058964 | reverse complement strand
GGCTCGGCGACGGCACCCCGCGGGACTTCCTGCACGTCTCGGCCGAGATCGGCATCGGTGCCGCCCTCGTCGTCGACGGGCGGCTGCTGCGCGGCACACGCGGCTTCGCCGGTGAGTTGGGCCATGTGCCGGTCCGGCCGGACGGGCCGCCGTGCCCGTGCGGCGGGCGCGGGTGCCTCGAGCAGTACGCCGGCGAGGAGGCGGTCCTGCGCGCGGCCGGCCTGGAACCCGGCGAGGATCTCGTCGGCCTGCTGGCCCGGCGCGCGGAGGACGGCGACGAGGGAGTACGACGGGCCCTGCGGGACGCCGGCACGGCGCTCGGGATCGCCCTGACCGGGGCGGTCAACCTGCTCGACCCCCAGTCCGTGGTGCTGGGCGGCGCGCTGGCCGGGCTGTCGCCCTGGCTCCTGCCGTCGTTGGAGGACGAGTTGGCCGACCGGACGGCCGGGCCCGCCTGTCCCGTGTCGGTGTCCCGGCTGGGCTCCGAGGGTCCGCTGCTGGGCGCCGCGCACTCCGTGGTGCGGGCCGTTCTCGACGATCCGGCGGCGGTGGCGGAGCACGCGTGACCGGGTGACCGCGCCCGGCGGCCGGGCTCGGTGAGTTCGGCCGCGGTTCGACCGAGGGCATCCAAGGTCGCCACGCAGGGTGATAGGTCCGGTTTCGGCCCGGCGGGTTCCCGGCTGCCGGAACGCACCGTCTCCCACTCACCGCACGGCTGCCCACGCTCACCGCGCAGCACGCGGCTCCAGTCCGGGACCGTCGTCCATCTGCGCGAAGGGACGCCCGTGTGACTCCGGCTCAGTCGCCCTTCTTCCACGGTCCGACGGCCATCTTTCCCGTCGTGCCGAGGTCCAGCTCCGGTGTCACCGTCACCGGCGCGGCACCCCGCTTGGCCCACACCCTGACGTAGGGGGCGTTCACCGGCGTGCCGGACAGTACGGTGTTGCGCCAGACCAGACCTGCGTACGCGCGCTCCCCCGGCTGCAGTGCCAGGGGCCGCGGCGGGCCGTCGGCTCCTGTGCTCATGGCGATGGACGAACCGTCGTGCAGGACTCGCGCACCATCCACCGGCCGGTGATCCTCGCCGAGCGGACTCACCCGGGGGTAGCCGTCGACCCGGTACGTATCCGTACCACAGTTCTCCAAATGGAGTGTCACCACGCGGAGGCCCATCGCGGCATCGCCGTCGTCGGCGTACACCCGCACTCCCGAAGGCGGGCAGGGCCCGCCCGGAGCGGGTGCCTCGTCGACGGGGACGCTCCTGACCTTCGCGATCTCCACGCGCGACCGCTCCGGCGTGTCCACCGAGTCGGTGGTGAGATCGACGGTGCTCGTCACCGTCCGGCCGGGGGCGACGGACCGCACCGTCGCGGACCTGAACTCCGGGGCAGCGCCGGGGTCGGACAGGAGTTTGAAGGTGACGGCGTAGGTGAACGGCTCCTTCTCCCGGTTGGTCACCTCGAAGGTGGCGCACTGCCGCGATCCGACCACCGGGTCCGGAACGCTGACACCGCCCGTCTCCTCGTCCGACGGCGCCCGGGCGGCTGCGGGTTTCGAGGAAACCCCGGTGCCGCACGCGGAACCACCGGCCCGCTGAGCGGAGTCGCGAACGGCCCGGTGAGCCGGGCCGGTTACCTGGCCGCAAGCCGTGAGGAGCAGAAGACCGGCTGAGGCAGCGGACAGTGCGAGAGGCGTGACACGCATCCGCCGAGTCGATCAGCAATCGATCACGACAGGCTGTGGCGGAAGCCACTCCTCCGGTCACAGGACCGTCACAGGGGCACAAGGGTACGGAGTTCAGGGGTTCCGGAGCCCTCGGGGCGGGCGTTGACCACTCGAACGAGGGACCGACTTGTCCACAGCTCCGGTGTCATCCACCGATCCGCGCTTGTCGCATCTGCCCAACCCGCAGGCGTCGTACCGTAATTCACGCGGGGCGCAGCGACCGGAGGGCCCCGGACTGACACGGCGTCACCCCGTCCGAAGGGCCGCGACCGCCCGCATCCCCCCTCAGTTCGCCTTCCCTTTCTCCTTACCTTTCTCCTTCTCCTTCACCATCACCTTCCACTTCCTCTGCGCCCTCGCCTTCGACGAACCCGCCTCCCCCGCCCCGGCAGAAAGGAGTACTGCAGCGATGACCGCCCCCGCACCCCGACGGTGCGTCCCGAACCCGGCAGCACCCGGACGTTCGGCGGTGCGCAGCCGTCCGTGCCGCGGATCGAGCCCGGCATGGTCCTGGACCTGTGCACGATGGACCGCCTCGCCGATATCCCGTCCGGACCTGGCGCAGTTGTCGGTACGCGACCAGGGCTTCGTCCGGATGGCCGTCTGCCGGTTCGCAACCCAGCCGGCGCAATCACCGTTGCCCAACGCGTGCGACACCAACCACACGGACGTGGCCGGGCTCCGCAAGGACTGGCTGCCGGAGCGCGAGACTTACCGCGGGCCGCACACCCGGCTGCGTGAGACGGCACAGAGCCTGCGCGGCTGACCACCACGCCCTGCTCCCGGGCACCACCGGACCTCGGTGCCCCGCAGACCCCCCACTCCCGAAAGGCGACCTACCATGGACCGGGCAACACCGCTCCCCAGCAGGCGACGGTTCCTCAAGGGCGCGGCCCTCGCCGTCGTCCCCCACGCACTGCTCCCCGACCCGCGGGCCGGTGCGCAGTCCAAGACCGTCGACTACCCGCTCGCCGAGTGGCAGCCGGCGAGCACCTCCAACTACACGGTGTCCGACCGCCCCGGCAGCTATCACGTCGACCGCGTGGTCATCCACGTCACGCAGGAGACGTACGCCGACACGCTGGCCATCTTCCGGAACCCGAAGAAACAGGTGTCCGCGCACTATGTCGTGCGGTCCGCCGACGGGCACGTGGCGCAGTGCGTGGACGAGTCCGACATCGCCTGGCACGCGGGGAACTGGGACTACAACACCCGCAGCGTCGGCATCGAACACGAGGGGTGGGTGGACCAGCCCGACTACTTCACCGACGCGCTGTACGAGCAGTCGGCGAAGCTGACCGCGGCGGTCTGCGCCAAGTACGGCATCGCCAGGGACCGGGAGCACATCATCGGGCACTACCAGGTACCGGGGACCGATCACACCGATCCAGGACCGGACTGGGACTGGGTCCGCTACATCAGACTGGTCAATTTCTACTAGGCCGAAGTCGAAACAGTTGTCGGCGCGAACACCGCGCGTGACGATGTCCCCAGCCGCATCGCCGTCCGGGGAGGCCCAGTTGTCCGATCCTTGGGTGGCCCTGGAGCCGGGGGCCGACCCTGCCGAGCGCGTACGGGTGCTGCGCCGGGCGCACGAGACATTCACCACGGCCGGCACCGTGCCGTGGCCGGTGCGGTCGGTGGTGGCGGACTCGTGGCGGCGTTCCGCGCGGGCGGGCGTGGAGCCTGAGGTGACCGCGAGTGTGGAGCTCACGGACGGGGACCTCGGCGCCTACCGGGCGGAGCATCCGCTGGCCCGGGTGATGCCGCTGTTCCGGGAACTGATGGGCACGTTCGCGGCCGACGGCGAGCATCTGCTGGCCGTTTGCGACGCGCACGGCAGGCTGCTGTGGGTCGAGGGCCATCCGAGCACCCGGCGCAGGGCCGACCGGATGAACTTCGTCCCGGGCGCGCGCTGGGCGGAGACCTCGGTCGGGACGAACGCACCGGGCACCGCGGTCGCCGTCGGCCGGGCCGTCCAGGTGTTCACGGCGGAGCACTTCATCCGCCGGGTCCAGCCGTGGACGTGCGCGGCCGCGCCGGTGCGCGATCCACGCACCGGCCGGCTGCTCGGTGCCGTGGACATCACCGGCGGCGACGAGCTGGCCCATCCGCACAGCCTGGGGTTCGTCCAGGCGGTGGCGCGTGCCGCCGAGTCTCAGCTCGCGCTGCTCGCCCCGACGCGCCCCGCGGACGAGACCTCGGTGCTGTCGGCGCTGGGCCGCGACGAGGCCGAACTCCTGCTGGACGGCCGCCGGATCCGGCTCAGCCGTCGGCACAGCGAGCTACTGGTGCTGCTCGCCCGTCATCCGGAGGGGCTGACCGGCGACGAGCTGCTGTGCGGCCTCTACGAGGACGAGTCGGTGACGCCGGTGACGCTGCGGGCCGAACTGGCCCGGCTGCGCAGGCTGCTCGGCCCGGGGCTGCTCGCCTCGAGGCCGTACCGGCTGACCGCTCCGGTCGAGTCCGATGTCGCGGTGGTGGAGCGGCGCCTGGAGGCGGGTGCCGTCACCTCGGCCGCGGTGGCGTACTCCGGTCCGCTGCTGCCCGGTTCCCAGGCCCCGGCGGTGGTGCGGCTCCGGCGGCTGCTCGCCGACGGACTGCGCTCGGCGCTGATCGCCCACCGCGATCCCGACCTGCTGGCGGACTGGGCGCACGCGCCCTGGGGCGAGGACGACCTCCAGGTCTGGCGGGCGCTCGCCGTGATTCGGCCGACGGCGACGGTACGGGCGCGCCTGGCGGCCCTGGAGTCCGAGCTGGCGGTGCCCGGCCACCGGACAAGGCGCTGATCGGCCGCGCAACGTGGTTGCAACGTCCGCCTTCCTACGCTCCGGTCGGGAGCTGCCCAACGGCGGGCAGTGCTTCTGAAGGAGGCAGACCAGCATGACCCGTTACGTGGCGCCCGGTACCGAGGGCGCGATCGTCTCCTACCAGGCGCGCTACGACCATTTCATCGGCGGCGAGTACGTGCCGCCGGCCCGCGGGCAATACTTCGAGAACCCGTCCCCGGTGAACGGTCAGCCGTTCACCGAGATCGCGCGCGGCACCGCAGAGGACGTGGAACGGGCCCTGGACGCGGCGCACGCGGCCGCGCCCGCGTGGGGGCGTACGTCGGTGACGGAGCGGTCCGACATCCTCCTCAAGATCGCCGACCGGATGGAGGCCTATCTCGAACCCCTCGCGGTGGCCGAGAGCTGGGAGAACGGCAAGCCGGTGCGCGAGACGCTGGCGGCCGACATCCCGCTCGCCATCGACCACTTCCGGTACTTCGCGGGCGCGATCCGGGCGCAGGAGGGCTCGCTCGGCGAGGTCGACGACGACACGGTGGCGTACCACTTCCACGAGCCGCTCGGTGTCGTGGCGCAGATCATCCCGTGGAACTTCCCGATCCTGATGGCAACCTGGAAGCTCGCCCCCGCTCTCGCCGCGGGCAACGCGGTCGTCATCAATCCGGCCGAGCAGACCCCGGCGTCCATCCACTACTGGATGAGCCTGATCGCGGACCTGCTGCCGCCGGGCGTGGTGAACATCGTCAACGGCTTCGGCGTGGAGGCGGGCAAGCCGCTCGCGTCCAGTCCGCGGGTGGCGAAGGTCGCGTTCACCGGCGAGACCACGACGGGGCGGCTGATCATGCAGTACGCCTCCGAGAACATCAAGCCGGTCACGCTGGAACTCGGCGGCAAGTCGCCCAACATCTTCTTCGACGACGTCTGGGCACAGGACGACGACTTCCGGGACAAGGCGCTGGAGGGCTTCACCATGTTCGCCCTCAACCAGGGCGAGGTCTGCACGTGTCCGTCCCGGGCACTGATCCAGCGCGGGCACTACGCCGAGTTCGTCGAGGCGGCGGTCGCCCGCACCGGGCTGATCCAGCCGGGGCACCCCCTCGACACCGACACCATGATCGGCGCCCAGGCCTCCAACGACCAGCTGGAGAAGATCCTCTCCTACCTGGACATCGGCCGTCAGGAGGGCGCGAAGGTCCTCACGGGCGGCGAACGCGTTGAGTACGACGGGGAGTTGAAGGGCGGTTACTACGTCCAGCCGACCATCTTCGAGGGTGACAACCGCATGCGGATCTTCCAGGAGGAGATCTTCGGCCCGGTCGTCTCGGTGGCCTCCTTCGACGACTTCGACGACGCCATCAAGATCGCCAACGACACACTGTACGGCCTCGGTGCCGGCGTGTGGACCCGCGACATCAACACCGCCTACCGGGCCGGCCGCGCCATCCAGGCGGGCCGCGTCTGGACGAACTGCTACCACGCGTACCCGGCACACGCCGCGTTCGGCGGCTACAAGCAGTCCGGGATCGGCCGGGAGACGCACAAGATGATGCTGGAGCACTACCAGCAGACGAAGAACCTGCTCGTGTCGTACTCGCCGAAGAAGCTGGGCTTCTTCTAGGCGCAGGAAATGGGGCGCCTGACCAGGCCAGATGCCCGGCAGGCGCCCTCCTCGGCGCACATCTAAGCAGCGAGTCGAAACACGCCCTTACTTCCGATATCTCCCACCCGTATCCCGGCTCTGACCAGCAGTTCCGGGGCATTTCCGGGTCAAGGTCCCGCCAAGGCGCTCTCCGCACCGTCGTCGTCCGTTGCCTCCTCCCATCGCCGCATGGAGTCGTCGATCAGGGTGTTGGCGTGGTTCCGCGCATCAGCCAGGAACTTGGCGTAATAGCGGAAGAGGACCTGGATGCTCTGCCCAGCCCGGGGCGCACACTCTGCGGGGTCGACGCCGGAGGCCAACCAGAACGAGATGCCGGCGTGGCGCAGGTCGTAGGGACGCTTCGCCAGGTCAAGGGCGTGCTCGTCAAGCGTAGGAACAGCCTCACGCGCTCGCCCCCGGGTGATGCCGTACGCCGAGGCGTCGATATCAGAGGTCCTGGGGGTCGACCGGGACTCCGTGCGTTGTGCCGTCGATGCCCGCCCTGCTCTTCACGATGATCTCCTGGACATGCTGCTCGACCTCCTGCGGGTCGAGGCCCAGCACCTTTCCTATGTGGACCGACCACACCTCGGAGCGCAGGTTGGTCTCGAAGTCCAGATCCGCCCGTACGTTCTCCCGCGCCGCCTGACGGTTCTGGCTGACCATGACGAACGTCGACAGGAAGATCGCCTCCAAACTGACGATCATGGTGAGCAGCCCGAACGGATACGGATCGAAGACGCCCGCCTTCCCCAGCAGACCCTCGTTCAGCCCGATCCACATCGTGAACCAGACGGCGTGGATGTAGACGAATCCCATCGTCCCCGCGAACGCGGTGATCGCGTCGGCGACCCGGTCCTGCGAGCTGCGCATCCGGGCGAACTGAACCCGCTCGTGGCGAAGGCGGACGACGGGCTGCCCATGAGCGCTCCCGCCCGCACGCGAAGCGTAGCCGAGACCGGCAGATTCCTCCCGGCCGCGTGATCGGGCAGATCCGCGAAGCGGGGACCGGCTGCCCGCCGGGCTCTGGGCGTCAGACATGCACTACTCCATGTTCGAGACCGCCCGGATGGGGGCGAGTGGGACCCGGGAACGGAACACGCGGGCTGTCTCCAGGGGCGGTACGCGCAGACGCGGGGCGGGAGTTGAGCCGGTCCCGGAGCATGCGTACTGGTCGGCGGCCGTGGCCGCCGACCGGGGCGGTCGCTGCAGCGGCGGCCACGCTGCGGCGCCTCAGCCCTCGCCCGTCAGCTCTGCGGGAGGCGGGCGGCGACGTACTGCGTGAGGTCGAGCAGCCGGTTGGTGTAGCCCCACTCGTTGTCGTACCAGCCGAAGACCTTGACCAGGTCGCCGTGCGCCTGGGTCAGCGGGGCATCGAACACGCACGAGGCCGGGTCGCCGACGACGTCACGGGAGACGATCGGGGCGTCGGAGACCCGCAGGACGCCCTTCAGCGGCCCGTCGGCGGCCTCACGGAAGGCGGCGTTGACCTCGTCGACGCTCACCGGCCGGTCCAGGACCACGGTCAGGTCGGTCAGCGACCCGTCCTCCACCGGGACCCGTACGGCGCTGCCGTCCAGGGTGCCCGCCAACTCGGGCAGGACGAGGCCGACGGCGCGGGCGGCGCCGGTGGACGTGGGGATGATGTTGACGGCGGCGCTGCGGCCGCGGCGCAGGTCCTTGTGCGGGCCGTCGAGGACGACCTGGTCGTTGGTGTAGCCGTGGATGGTGGTCATCAAGCCCTTGACCAGGCCGAAGTGCTCGTCGAGGACCTTGACCATGGGGGCCACGCAGTTGGTGGTGCAGGAAGCGTTGGAGACCACGTGGTCGTTCTCGGGGTCGTACGTGTCCTCGTTGACGCCCATCACGATCGTGGCGTCGACGCCCTTGCCGGGCACGGACAGCAGCACCTTGCGGGCGCCGCCCCTCAGATGCGCTCCGGCCGTCTGGCGGGTGCGGAAGCGGCCGGTGGACTCGATGACGACGTCCACGCCGAAGTCCGCCCAGGCCAGGGCGGCCGGGTCGCATTCGGCGGTCACGGCGATGCGGTGCCCGTCGACGGTGATCGAGGCGTCGTCGTGCTCGACGGTGCGGCCGATACGGCCGTACGTGGAGTCGTAGGCCAGCAGGTGGGCCAGCGTCGCCGGTGAGGTGATGTCGTTGATGGCGACGACCTCGACCGGCTTGCCGGCGCCGGTCTCGGCACGCTCCAGCACGCAGCGCAGGTAGTTGCGTCCGATGCGGCCAAAGCCGTTGATGCCCACGCGTACGGTCATGTCCGTCGTCCTCCCGATCGCTTCACGTCTGGTGTGCGCTGCCAGCCTGCGGGCCGGGGAGGGGATCGAGCTTGGGCCGTACGGGGGCGGGCCGGGGGACGTTCGGTCCCGGGTAGCCCACCCCGTCCGGGGCTCAGTGGCCGTCGTGCCTGAGCCGTTCCTGGGCCGGGGTGGCGATCACCGCGGCCTGGATACGGCGCTCCACGCCGAGTTTGGCCAGCGGGGCGAGAGATGTGGTTCTTGACGGTCTTCTCGGCGAGGTAGAGCCGCTGGCCGATCTGGCGATTGGTCAGGCCCTCACCGATCAGGGCGAGGATCTCGCGTTCCCGGTCGGTCAGGCCGGGCAGCGCGTCCGGTTCCTCTTCCTTGTGCTGGTCGTGGCGCAGGCGGGCCATCAGCCTGGTGGTGGCGCTCGGGTCGAGCAGCGACTGGCCGGTGGCGACCGTACGGACGGCGGAGACCAGGTCGGAGCCCTGGATCTGCTTCAGCACGTAGCCGGCGGCGCCCGCCATGATGGAGTCGAGCAGGGCCTCCTCGTCGTCGAAGGTCAGCATCAGGCAGGCCAGGTCGGGCAGGCGCGAGCGCAGTTCCCGGCAGACGGTGATTCCGTCGCCGTCGGGCAGACGGACGTAGCGCGTGGCGACGTGACCGACCGGCACGACGCCGAACTGCTCGACGCCGTGAACCGCATGCACGAGGAGAACCCGATGCCGGGCCTGCGCGGCGTGCGCCTCGGCCTGGTGGTCCCGGGACCGGTCGCCATGCAGGTGCGGGCCATCGCCGAGGCGGTCGTGGAACGCACGCGGGCCGGCGGCTCGCCCCGGGCGGAGATCCTGGTGCCGCTGGTCGGCGCCGTGCAGGAACTGCGCATCGAGCGGGAAGAGGTGGAACGGGTGCTGGGCGAGGTCTCCGAGGAGTCCGGCATCCCCGTCCACTGCCCGGTCGGCACGTTGATCGAGCTGCCCCGGGCCGCGCTCACGGTGGGCCGGATCGCCGAGGAGGCGGAGTTCTTCTCCTTCGGCACCAACGATCTCACCCAGACCACCTGGGGCTTCTCCCGCGACGACGTGGAGGCGGCGTTCTTCTCCGCCTGCCTCGACAAGGGCATCTTCGCCACCTCGCCGTTCGAGACGATCGAGCGCGAGGGCGCGGGCCGGCTGGTCCGGATCGCCGTCGCCGAGGGCCGCGCAGCACGGCCCGAGCCGAAGATCGGCGTGTGCGGCGAGCACGGCGGGGATCCGGACTCCGTCCACTTCTTCCACTCCGCCGGGCTCGACTACGTCTCCCTGCTCGCCGTTCCGCGTCCCTGTCGCACGCCTGGAGGCCGGACGGGCCGCCCTGGAAGGGACAGAGAGCAGCGACAGCCGGTGACACACCCCGCCCGGCACACCCTCACCCAGTGCCGGCGACCAGCCGCCGCGGCCCGCACCGAGAACGCCACCGAGAGGCGCGCGCCGCGCGGCCGGCACCGCCCTGTCCCGTACGGACGAACCGGTCGGTGAGGCCGCCGAACGCTGTTGACCGCTCCTCGCACCCGGTTCTCCAACAGCCGGATCGTCAACACTGTCGGCGTGCCCGGCCCCTCGTGACCGACGTCAGGCATGACCCGTCCGACACCCGGCGCGCCCCGCCCGACGCTGGGCGCGACCCCGGTGCGTCCACGTGCACAACGAGGGCCGGTGCCAGACCTCGTGGACGGGTTCGTCTCCCGGCAGTGCGGTGAGCCCGCGAGTCGCACGGGCACGCCGGACCCACCAGCCGATCGCCGCGTCATGGGCTGCGCCCGGCCACGGCGAATGCGCCCGGGGCAGCCGGATCCGCCGCCCCTCAGGGGACCGGCTGTGATCACGAACGGCCCTCGTGGCCCTGTCGCCGGGCCCGGTCGGCCCTGGGGGCGCGGTCGTTCTCGGCGAAAGACTGGAGCCGGCACACAGCGAGAACAAGAAGGAGTGGTCGGCATGACTGGCAGGGACGCCGCAACTCGCGGCATTGCCGCCGTTGTCCGGGTGCGGGCGGAAGGCGAGATCAGTGAGGAGGTCCTCGTGTACGCCCGTTCCAAGATCGACGCCGTCGTGAACCGGCCGGGGCTGCCGGCGGTCACCGGCGAGGTGAGGATCACCAAGGCGGCCGCCCATCACGCCGAGCACCCGTGGTCGGCCGTGGCGGACCTCCGGGTGGGCGCCTCCCCCGTGCTCGTTCACGCTCAGGAGGCCACCAGCCAGGAGGTCACCGACCGGCTCCAGGACCGGCTGCGCCGTCAGGTGGAGCGCGCGGCCCACGGGAGGAACGCCGCCCACCGGCCGGTCACCCCACGCTGGCGCGGCGGCCAGTCGCCCGAAGCCCCCACCGGCCGCAACGTGCCCACGGACCCGCCGACATCCGGGTGAGCGACTGTTTCCGAACCAGAGTGCTGGGGGCGTGGCGTGCTGCGCGTCGTCGCCGGCCGGGACAGACAGAAGAGACGAGTGATCACGGGGCCACCAGTCGTGGCGCAGCCGCGCAGAACTGGTTTGTGCGTGCTCGCGTCCGCGTCCGCATCCCCATCCCATCCGCGGGGCGCATCGGTCCACCTCGGTGGAACCCCTCGCGCTCAGGGTCTTCCAGTTCGGTGAGGAGCGCCGGTGGGGGCAGTGGGCGGGAACGGGCACGTGGTGGACGAGTCGGGATCTCGACACGGGTGACGTGCCGACACCGTCACTGAGCAGCGCTTCGTCCGCCGGGTGGACAGTACGGTGCACATATGGATCAGTGGCCGTGTCCGAACCTCGGTCCTGGTCATCCAGGGAGTCGGGCAACGGCGCAGAGCGGGGCGGGCCGGACAGGAGGGGGGCGGCCCCGGGGAGGGTGAGCGGGAGTGGGGGTGAGGGGGGGGGCGCCGCCGCGGCGCGGGGGGGGTCC
>NZ_JBHYKH010000264.1:0-1037 GCF_042741275.1 Streptomyces sp. NPDC058964 | reverse complement strand
GCACGGAGGCTTCCCGGCCCGTTGACGGTTCCGTGGTACTGCTGGTCAGGTGTCGGCCGCCGCGGCGAGCCGTGTGGCGACATCTTCCCAGTTGATCAGGTCCCACAGCTTGGTGACGCTGTCGGGGCGGACGTTCTTGTACGTCAGGTAGCAGGCGTGTTCCCCGGCGTCGAAGACCAGGAGCGGGGTGCTGCCCTGGCCGACGTTGCCGTGGTGGTCGTAGACCTGCTCCACCATCAGACGCTTGCCGAGGGGCTCCCAGGAGCACGCCCCAGCCGGAGCCCTGGACGGACGCGGTCGCGACGATGAGCTGCTTCTCGAACGCCTCGAAGCCGCCGAGGTGTTCGTCGATGGCGTCGACAAGGGCACCGTCAGGGCGGTCGCCGTCGTCCGGGGAGAGGTTCTGCCAGAAGATCGAGTGCAGGACGCGGCCGGAGAGGTCGATCAGTTTCCCGCCATCCCATCCCCGTGAATCCATGCCGACGGTCTCGGAGGCCTTGCGAGTCGACGATGGCCAACGCCGCGCGAGGTGTCTTCCCGCTGGCCGGACGGACCTTGCGGCGGACCTGGTCGCGGATGACACCGCCGATCTTGGCGGCGGCCCAGCGCCGGGCGAAGCCGTAGATCGTCCGCCAGGGCGCGAAGTCGGCGGGCATGGGTGATGCCGTTGTCGACCACGTAGCGGATGCCGCGCGATGGGCCGTCCCCGTGCCCGCTGTACGCAACTCGTGCCCGACGGCCCGGGGCATCCGACGCCCGCTCACCGGCGCGGTCGGATCCCCCGGTACGCGGTCCGGCAACCTCGCCGTGGGGCCCCCCCCCCCGCCCCCCGGCCCCCCGGCCCCTTGTGGGGGGGGGACCCCGGGTGGGGACCCCCCCCTCACTCACAACCCGGCGTCAGCTCTTGTCGCCGTCCTCCTCGGCGGCGTCCTGGGGCGCGCCCTCGTCGCCGTCCTCGTCCAGGGCGTCGACGAACTAGAACCCGGCCCGCACCCCCCGCCCGGGCGAGGGGGGCGGACGTCCGGCCCCCTCGGCCA
>NZ_JBHYKH010000263.1:0-12385 GCF_042741275.1 Streptomyces sp. NPDC058964 | reverse complement strand
CGGCGTACCTCCAGGCGTTCATGGCAGGCGACGGCATGGGCCAGGCCGCCCGCGTCGCGCGCGTCCTGCACGGGCAGGACGGCACGCACGACGGCGTGGTGCTGTCGAAGGAGTCCGAGGGGATCGTCGCGCAGTTCGGCCAGGGCGTGCAGGCCGCGACCAGCCTCGCCAAGGACGGCAAGATCACGCTCCCGCCGAACTACCTGGACAAGCTGACGAAGCCGGACGGCGACGACATCTGGTCCGTCGGCATGCTCTTCAAGTACGGCCCGGACGGAGACAAGTGGGACCCCCACGTCCTGTCCGCGGTCGGCGGCGCCATGCTCGACTGGCGGCAGAAGAATCCGATGCGTCCCGACTACGTAGCACCCGACTTCTCCACGGGGGGTTCAGGCGGCTACGTCGAAGGTAAGGACGACAACTACTGGTACAAGTCGCTCGGCCTCAGCGTCGATTACCTCAAGGGCAACAAGGGAGCCGACGCGAAGATCGCCGCCATCGACGCGAACGACCCCTCGCTCGCCCTCATGCAGCGCCTCAGCCAGAACCCGGACGCGTCACGCCTCGTGCTGACCGGGAAGGACGGCGCGAACCACGCCGCGGCCCTCGTCAGCGACAAGTGGGCCACCCCCGGCCCACACTCCTTCGACGACGCCAAGTTCCCCGCCGCCGTCATCCGTTTGGCGACACTGGACCGTCAGAACCATGCCAAGGAGTCGGCGGAGGCGGCCGCCAATGTGATCAACGCAGGCGCCGCCGAGTACGCCAAGGAAAAGAACAAGAACGACTACGAGAAGTCGCAGTACCCGGTCAACAAGGGCATCACGCAGGCGCTGTCGACGGTCTTCCAGGCATACGTGACGGACTTCGCGAACTCGACGGGCACGTCGAAGCAGCCGGCATATGCGGGCGACGGGGACCAGATCGTCGTGGGCCGCGAGCATGCCCTGGACTTCCTCAGCGAGATCATGCAGAACGAAGACGAGGCCGGAAACGTAGTCGAGGCGACCAACGCTCAAATCAGGCTGCGGGCACAACAAGGCCTGGACAAGCCCGATACCGCCGGGTTCCTGAGCGACCTGGGCGAACTGCGTGGCGAGGTGTCCGCGGCCGGCAAACAGGTCAACCTGGATGCTGCCGCCCTGACGGACGCGGCACACACCAAGGAACTGCTCTGGTTCAACATCATCTCCAGTGGCATCGCCGCCGTCCCGGCCCCGGAGATGAAGGTCGTGCCGAACACGGACATCAGGCCCTGGATCCAGGCTGCGATCTGGGCCGGCATCCCTTACGCCGACAGCAAGTTCTCGACGAACAACGCCGCCACCGTCGAGGCCGACTCCAAGGGTAAAATGTTCGACTCGGCCGCCTCCATGCGCGTCCCCATTGCCGAGGGTCTAATCCGTGCGGGCAAGATCAAGCCGCCGGCGAGCCACCCCGAGTGGGCTGATGGCCACATCACATTCCGCAAGGACACACAGGACTTCGATCAATTCAACCTCTGGTGGTCGACAGACGTCAAAGAAATGCAGAACCATTTGCCTGACAAGACGGTTGACGACATGTGGAACGGCTTCAAACGTGGTTCCGAATAGGAACAGGGAGGTGTCGCAGGTGCCGACGTCCAAAGTCTCGACGACGGCTGTGCGCGGTTTCGCCCGTGCCCGCCGTGGTTTTCTGCTTTTGGCAGCCGTTGGCATGCTCGTCGTCGGCACCGCCTGCGATGGCGGCGGTGGCGACGATTGGCAGGCGCCGGGCAAGGGGCAGGCCGCAGTCCTGTTGGACGGCAGGCACTCCGAGGCGCTCGACCTCCTGCTGGGCGGCGATGTCAAAGGTCTGACCACGGCTGCGAACGGCACCGTCTATGTGATGCTCGACGGTATCCAACGCGTCAAGAACGACCGCACAGTGGAGTCGTTGCGGCCCAACCTGACCGAGGGTTCGTCCGGTCTGGTCGCGTTCTCGGACGGCTCCCTGGTCTTCGGTAAGGATCACGCCATCGAGAAGTACGGCCGGGACCAGCAGGTGAGCGTCCTGGCGGGCGTCCCCGGCAAGGGACGGTCCGCCGCGGTGCCCGTTCCGAAGGCAATCACCGCTGCTGGCTTCCGGTTCGGTGACTACGCCGTCACGCCCCTGGGCGTCCGTCCCGACGGGGCCCTGATCGTGCTGGACGGCGATGTTGTCTGGTCGTTGGCCAATGGCCGTCTTACTCGCCTGTACGAGGTTCCGGCGGCCGACCGGAAGACCCGGGGGCTGGATCCCTACCCCGCCGCCGCCGTCGACCGGAAGGGCACGGTCTACGTCTCCAGCGGCCCGCGGGCCAGCTCGGCCAGGTTCTCGAACGTCGCGGACATCGTGGCCGTCCACACCGATGGAACAGCCGCTCCCATCGCTCTGCCCCAGTCCGTCGCAGGCATCAAGGGGAAACCGGGCGACTTGACGGTCAACTCCCTCACCGGGGATGACGCCGACGGCATCTACGCCAGCACCTTCAACGACGACGGGATGTACGTCCTGCATATCCACGCCGGGCGGGCGGACCTGGTGGCGCATTACGCGTACGCACAGGGTAAGTCGTCGCGCTCTTCGGGGGAGTGCGCGTTGAACCACCCGGTGGACGCCAAGAAGTTGACGTGCCGGCTGCCCACCACCATGACCTACGGGGACGGGAAGCTCGTGCTCGGCGGAAACGAGCACTACCTCCTCCAAATCGGCCTCAAGTAACGGGGACCATCAATGGGCATACCTGACGAAGACAAGCTCGGCTCTCTCTGCCGCCAGGACATGAACAAGATCGAGGCGTCCGTCTCGAACATCCGCTCCGCCATCACCGCCGTAAACAACCTGATCGGCTGCCAGACCTGGGTCGGTGCCGCCGCCGACAAGTGGGGCAATGACTTCCAGGGCCGCATGGGGGCCCTCGGCAAGCTGTTCGACTCCTATCCCCCGGAGGAGCAGCGTCTGGTCACCAAGGCCCAGAAGGACCAAGCGAAGATGGATCGCAAGCGGACCGGTGGAGGGGCGTAGGGCCGACGGTCCCTGGTGGTCGGGGTCGGCCTTCATGGAGGTGTGGTAACTGCCCTACCTTCGTGGCAACTTGATCGGTTCGTTCATTTGTTAGCATCTGCACCCAGTGCCTGGCGGCCGATCGACTACGGGGTTGACATGGGAAGACCGGACGAACGGGGCGAGACGCCTGCCCAGTTGCGGAAACGGGCGGATGACCTGCGCGAGTGTGCCCGCAAGGCGCGAGCCCTTGCCGGGTCGCTCGGGCCGTATCTCGACAGCGCGGCGGCCCAGGCGACACAGGGGATATGGAAGGGCCCGTTCGCAGAGGCATCCACCGCGACACTCGGCGCCCGCAAGGGCTCACTGCACTCGATGGCCGGTGATCTGATGGCCGACGCCCGGCGTTGGGAGACCGAGGCGCGCAACCTCGACGAAGAGGCCGCCAAGGCCAAGAGCGACAAGCCGGGCGGGTGAGCTGATGCCATTCGCCGGCTTCGACATCCCGAAGATACGCAGCCTCGGGAGCAGCCTGACGACACTGGGCGACAACGTGGGCAAGCTGCACAGCGACATTTCCGCGGTGCTGACCCAGGCCCAGAGTCTGCTCGGCGGCAAACCCGCCACCACGAGCCCGGCCCTCGAACCCCTGGTCGGCAACCCCTTCTCCTTCTGGCCCTTCGGCGCCGGCACCCTGCCGGGGTCACTGCGCGGCGAGCTGCACGACATGTCCGACTCGATCACGCGCCGCTGCAACCAACTGGAGAAGTGCAACGACCTGCTCGCCAAGGGGTACGACATCGACCCGGCGCTCGCCTTCGCCGACGAGAACGCCCCCGACGAGAAGAAGATCACCCAGGCACTGGCGGACATCGCCGCACTGGACGGCAAGGACTTCGGCGACGACGGCAACCGCGACGATCTGAACAAGGTCAAGGACGAACTCGACGCCCTGACCCCCGCCGAACTCGACGCCTTCCTGGCCAAGGTCCCGGCCGCGGACCTCCGCCGCTACGGCGACCTGGCGAAGAAGACCGACGACAGCGGCATGTGGTGGTGGGAGTCACACGACGGCATTCCCGCCGGCGCGTTCCGCGACCACCTGAGCGGGCTGCTGAAGAAGACAGGGCCGTCACACTGGGCCAAGCTGGAGGCGGCGTTCCCGGGGATACAGCCGGGATTCGACACCACGGACGCGTGGCTCCAGGGATACAACTCCCAGCTGAACCAGGGTGTGCAGGGCATGCACTACGGCACGCCGGCCGATCCGTTGTTCGCCACCCCGGGAAAGGTCGACGCGTCGAGCATCTCGCAGGGTCAGTTCGGGGACTGCTGGTACATCGCGTCCCTCACCGCGACAGCGCAGGCGGATCCGAAGTTCATCGCCGAAGGGATCAAGCAGAACCCCAACGGCACGGTGGACGTCCGGATCTGGGACAAGGACGGCAATCAGCACTGGGTCACCGTCACCCCCGACCTTCCGATGGACCAGAACGGGAACCTCGTGTCGGCGCATGGAAACGGGGAGACCTGGCCCGCGTACTACGAGAAGGCGTTCGCCCTGATGTACGGCGGTGACAAGGGCGGATCCCCTGACAACCATATGGGGGACAAGCTCTACGACCGCGCCGAGTCCGGCGACTACGGTGCCGTCGAGTGGGATTTCACCAACATGGCCCCGCCCTATGTGACCGGTCACGACTCCAAGTCGCTCGACAACAACCTGGACTCCATCAAGAAGTCCTTCGAGTCGCATCACCCGGTGATCGTGGCGACCGGGTCCGTCGACCCCAAGGACGTACCGAACGAATGGAAGAGCAGCTTCGTCAGCCGGCACGTCTTCTACGTCAAGGGATTCACCCCTGACGGCAAGATCATCCTCGGCAACCCGTGGGGTGGCGGCGCTCCGGACGTCGAGGCGACGGCCGATCAGTACGAGAAATACTTCAACACCCCACAGGAACTGCAGGTGAAGAAATGAGAATCGCGAAAATCGGCGGTGCTGTCTGCCTCACGCTGATGCTCGCCGCCTGCGGTACGGACGGCGGTGCCAAGACATCGGACACCACGCATCCCTCGGCTACCTCCTCGGCCTCCTCCTCGTCGCCACAGCCCGTGCCGGCCGCCGACAAGGGCCCGGAGTGCGACGGCGGCAAGGACGCCAAGGGCGTGCACGTCCTACGGGGCGGAACCGCCGCCCTGCCGGGCGGCGGCAAGGTGACCTACGCGGAGGCGGGCGCCGACGGGAAGCACCGCACCGCGGTGCTGTCCCTGGGCACGACCAAGCAGACCGTGGCAGCGGGGCGAAAGGTCACCCTGAAGGGGCATTCCTTCACGGTCGCCCAGATCTGCACCTACCGGGTGGTCCTGACCACGCCGGACCACAGCGGCACGAACGAGGGGGCGCACATGGCCAAGTGGCCGACGACGCAGGACGGTCACTGGCGGCTGCGCTGGCACGTGCCCGACAACGGGCCTGCCATGGGAGCCGTCCTGTCCGACATCCAAAGTGGTCCGCCCCGGGTCTCGATCAGCGTGACGGCCCCGGGCCAGGGTCAGCTTGCCTTCTATGACGACGTACGCGGCGGCAGCACCGTCGAGATCGCGGGTCGGCTGTGGAAGGTCGTGACCATCGACGCCGGGCACATGGACGTCGAGATGAACTCGCCCGATTTCAAGGCGGGATACGTGGACTTGCGTGAGGTCGGCGACGCCTGACGGTTCTGAGCTGTACGGGGTTTCCGTATCCTGCCGCACCCGGCCTGTCTCACCGACTCGTCGAGTGGGTCGCCATGCTCCTCGTCACCCGCGAGGGTGACCGCCACTGCAAACTCCCGCCGCACCGGCGTGCCCTGCGTCAGGGCGATGCGGCGCAGGCGCGGCGAGCGGCAGCGGGGCCCCGGGCCGGCGCCCTCCGGCCCCCGGCGGGGGTAACCAGCTCCACGGCGCCCCGGGCCGCTCCTCATCGATCTGCTCGAACTTGTCGGCCGCGTTGGTGAGGTAGTCACCCATGCCGTCCAGGCCGTCGAGGGTGTCCTTCGTTCCCCGCACGAACTCGTCGAAGTTCTCGTCGAACGCCTTCGACGAGCTCTTGGTGACGTAGCCGGACTCGACCAGGTGGGCGATGTACTTGCGCAGAGAGTCGAGCTTCTCGTGGAGCTTCTCCTTCTCCTTCACGACATGCTTGGCCGCGTCGCGCATGTCCTGGTATGTGACGTCAAGGTCCTTGGCCATGAAGCCGCTCCCTCTTCAAACCACCGCCGGGCCAACCTTCGTGGCTCCCTGTGCGCGGACGAGACAGGTGGGACGCACAGTTCCACCGGGGTGACCGTCCGCTCTTGCCGCAGCAGCCTACGGCCGTTGCACTCGCCGTTGCCATCGGGAAGCCCGCCCGCCTCCGTTGCCTCGCGGCCGGACGGAGTGGATATCGTCAGCCACTCACCGTGACCTGCGTGGCGAAAGCGGCCACAGGGGCTTGGGGAGGACATGCGTGCGCCTGACTCTGACCGTCGTCGACCCGTTCGGCGGGGGCTCCGCCGACGTCGTGCTCGACGCCGATCCCGAGTCCACCGTGGGCGACATCGCCCGCGAACTGGTCAAGCGGGTAGGGCAGTCCGGGGCGCAGGTCATCCCCATCGGACAGCACGGGCCGGTGCCCGCGGGCGGTGCGCCGCTCGTGTACGTCGACGGGTACGCCGTCGATCCGACCGCGACCGTGGTGGGTTCACCGCTGCGGGAAGGGGCCGTGGTCAGCCTCCAGGATCCCGCCGGCTGCCTGCCCGGAGAGCCCTCCGGTCTCGTCGAACTCCGCGTCGTGGGCGGGCCCGTGTCCGGGTTCGTGCACCGGCTCGGGGTGGGTCGGTACGACATCGGCAGCGGGCCGGCGTCGTACGTCCGGATCGAGGATCCCGAACTCGACGCGCGTGCCCTGACGTTGTCAGTCGCAACGGACGGCACCTGCAAGGTCACCGTCCACCAGGACAAGGAGGGTGTCACTCTCGACGGCGAGAAGATCGAGGGTGACTCCTGGCCGCTGGGCGCGCAGATCGCCGTCGGCAACAGCCTTCTGGAGCTGGCCCGTTACAGCCCGCCCAACGCCGCGCTCAAGTGGTCCGAGGACGGGGTCGGGCTCGACTACAACCGACCGCCGAGGCTCCGCCCGCCGGACCGTCAGACCAAGTTCCGGCTGCCCCGCCCGCCCCGGGAGTACGAGGCCCGGCCGTTGCCCTGGCTCATGGCGCTCACCCCGCTCGTGGGCTCCGTGGTGTCCGTGCTCATCTTCCACCGCTGGTACTACCTGATCATGGCGGGGCTCAGCCCCATCATGCTCTTCGCCAACTACTTCATGGACAAGAAGCACGGGCGCAAGTCCCATGCGAAGCAGGTCAAGGAGTACAAGGAGCACAAGGAGCGGATCGAGAAGGACGCGCAGGACGCCCTGGCGGCGGAGCGGCACGACCGGAGGTGCGCCGTTCCCGATCCGGCCGCCGTGCTCTCCCTCGGCACCGGTCCGCGTACCCGGCTGTGGGAGCGTCGGCGTACCGACCGCGACCATCTGGTCGTCCGGGTCGGGACCGGGCGGCTGCCCTCCGAGGTCGTGCTCGACGACCCCGAGCAGGACGATCACCGGCGTCGGGTGACCTGGACCATCGAGGACGCTCCGGTCGCCCTGTCCCTGCGCTCCCTCGGTGTCATCGGCATGGCGGGACCCGGCGACTCCGCCCGCGCCCTCGGCCGGTGGGCGGTGGGCCAGACCGCCGCACTGCACAGCCCGATGGACGTGCAGTTCTATGTCCTCAGCGAGAACAGCGCGCAGCGCGACTGGGACTGGGTGCGCTGGCTGCCGCACGCCCGCCCGGCCGGCGGCCAGGACGTCAACGTCCTCATCGGTACCGACGCCGAGACCGTCGGCGCCCGCATCGGCGAGCTGACGCAGATCCTCGACGCCCGCGAGAAGGCCGCCGAGCAGAGCCGCGGCCAGGGCACCAGCTTCAGCGACCCGGACATCGTCGTCGTATGGGACGGGTCGCGGCGGCTGCGGTCCCTGCCGGGTGCCGTACGGCTGCTGCGCGAGGGTCCCGCCGTCGCGATGTACGCCGTCTGCCTGGACGCCGAGGAGCGGTTCCTGCCGGGTGAGTGCCAGGCGTTCGTCGTAGCCGAGCCCAAGGCCCGGGAGTACGACTCCCCGGGTGCCGCGCAGCCTTCGGTCCCGCAGCAGGCCGCCGGGGGCTTCCCGTCGTTCCAGGCCTGGCACGCGGCCGGTGCCGAGCCGCAACGCGACGAGGAGCCGCGGGAGTTGCGGCTGCGCGTCGAGGAGGCGGGCGCCGAGGGCGTCGAGGACGTGCGCCCCGACTTCGTGTCCGCCGCCTGGGCGCTGCGCCTGGCCCGCTCCCTGTCGGCCCTGCGCGACATCAGCGGCGAGACCGAGGACTCGGCGCTGCCGGGGGCCAGCCGGCTTCTGGACGTGCTCCAGCTGGAGCCGCCGACGAGCGATGCCGTCGTCGCACGGTGGCGGATGGGCGGGCAGTCGACGCTCGCGGTGATCGGTGAGTCGTACGACGGTCCGTTCGGCATCGACATGCGCAGGGACGGCCCGCACGGTCTGATCGCCGGCACCACCGGTTCCGGCAAGTCGGAGCTGCTGCAGACCGTCGTGGCGTCGCTGGCCGTGGCCAACACGCCGGAGAACATGACCTTCGTCCTCGTCGACTACAAGGGTGGCTCGGCGTTCAAGGACTGTGTGAAGCTGCCGCACACCGTCGGTATGGTCACCGACCTCGACGCGCATCTCGTCGAGCGGGCCCTGGAGTCGCTGGGCGCCGAGCTGAAGCGCCGCGAGCACATCCTGGCCGCCGCCGACGCCAAGGACATCGAGGACTACCAGGATCTCGTTCGCAGGGACCCCTCGCACGCGCCCGTGGCCCGACTCCTCATCGTCATCGACGAGTTCGCGTCCATGGTGCGCGACCTGCCCGACTTCGTGACCGGTCTGGTCAACATCGCCCAGCGAGGCCGTTCGCTCGGCATCCATCTGCTGCTGGCCACGCAGCGGCCGAGCGGTGTCGTGTCCCCCGAGATCCGGGCCAACACCAACCTCCGTATCGCACTGCGCGTGACGGACGGCGGCGAGTCGAGCGACGTCATCGACTCGCCCGAGGCCGGGCACATCTCGAAGAACACGCCGGGCCGGGCGTACGTACGGCTCGGCCACGCGTCCCTGGTCCCCTTCCAGTCGAGCCGGGTCGGTGGCCGCAGGCCCGGTGCCGCCGACCGCGCCGCCCTGGCCCCCTGGGTGGGCGAGCTGTCCTGGGAGGACCTGGGCCGGACCGCGCTGGTGAAGCCGAAGGCCGAGGCGCGCGAGGACGAGGAGATCACCGACCTGAAGGTGCTCGTCGACGCCGTCCGCGACGCCAGCCAGGCGCTCGGCATCCCGGCCCAGCACAGCCCGTGGCTGCCCGCCCTCGCCGAGACGCTGCTGCTCGACGAGATCGAGGCGCCGGCCGGGACCCTCGCCCCGGGCAGGCTGCCGCCCGCGCCGTACGGCGTGGAGGACCTGCCGGCCGACCAGGCGCGCCGCCCGGTCGTGGTCGACTTCGCGACGTTCGGGCATCTGATGATCGGCGGTGCGCCGCGCAGCGGCCGCTCGCAGGTGCTGCGGACCATCGCGGGCTCCCTCGCCCGCACCCACTCCTGCGCCGACGTCCACCTGTTCGGCATCGACTGCGGCAACGGCGCGCTGAACGCGCTGACCCGGCTGCCGCACTGCGGCGCGGTCGTGGGCCGCAACCAGACCGAGCGGGTGATCCGCCTGGTCAACCGGCTCAAGGGCGAACTCGGCCGCCGTCAGGACCTGCTGGCGCAGAAGGGTCACGCCGGCATCGGCGAGCAGCGGGCCGCGGCCCCGGAGGACGAGCGGCTGCCGCACATCGTCGTGCTCCTCGACCGCTGGGAGGGCTGGGTGCCCACCCTCGGCGAGATCGACCACGGGTCGCTGACGGACGAGCTGACCACGATGATGCGGGAGGGCGCGAGCGTCGGCATCCACCTGGTGCTGACCGGTGACCGCACGCTCCTCGTCGGCCGTATCGCCACGCTCACCGAGGACAAGTACGGCCTGCGCCTCGCCGACCGCAGCGACTTCTCCACGCTCGGCGTCCCGGCCCGCAAGGTGCCGGAGGAGATCCCGGCGGGGCGTGCCTTCCGCAACGAGTCCGGTACGGAGACGCAGTTCGCGCTGCTCGCCGAGGACACCACCGGTCAGGGCCAGGCCGCGGCGATCGGCGCGATCGGTGAGGCGGCCACGGCGCGGGACGCCTCGGTCCCGCGCTCGCGCCGCCCGTTCCGGGTGGACAGCCTGCCCAGGCGGATCTCCTTCGCCGACGCCTGGGAGATGCGCGACCCGGAGGCCTCCCGCTCCCGGCTGTGGGCGCTGGCGGGCCTCGGCGGCGACGAGATCGTCGGCTTCGGGCCGGACCTGGCCGACGGCGTGCCGTCGTTCGTCATCGCGGGCCCGGCGAAGTCGGGCCGCTCGACGGTCCTGATGAACTTCGCCCAGTCCTACCTCTCGCAGGGCATTCGGCTGGTCGTCGCGGCACCCCGTCGGTCGCCGCTGCGCGGGCTCGAGGGTACGGAGGGCGTACTGAAGGTCTTCACCGGTGACGACATCGACGAGGCCGACTTCGAGGAGGTCATCGACTCGGCGTCGCCGGAGGAGCCGATCGTGGTGCTCGTCGACGACGGCGAGATCCTCGAGGACCTGGACGCGGAGAGCCACATGAAGCGGATGGTCTCCCGTGGCGCCGAACGCGGCCTCGCGCTCGTCATCGCCGGTGACGAGGAGGATGTCTGCAGTGGCTTCTCCGGCTGGCAGGTCGATGCCAAGAAGGCCCGCCGGGGCATCCTGCTCTCCCCGCAGGAGTCCTCGAGCGGCGACCTGATCGGTGTACGGCTGTCCCGGAGCATGGTCGGCGGCCAGGTCGTCCCGGGGAAGGGCATGCTGCACCTGGGCGACGGCGAGCTGCGGACGGTGGTGATCCCGGGGTGAGCGGAGGATCGGCGAGGCCGGGCCGGGCGAAGGCGGGGCCGGTCTCCGTCACCACCGGGGGGAGCGGGACCGTACGACCGCCCGGCCCGCCGGTGAGCCCCGTCGACGCCGATTCGACCGCGACAGGGCGGCGCGGATCGCGGCCGGGTGTCTTCTGGGCGCCGCGATCGTCGGCCTCGTGGTGCTGACCCGCTTCTGGGGCCCGCGCATCTGGACCGGGCTCGCCCCCGCCTGGCCCGGCGGCGGTTACGGGTTCGCCGTCACCACGGGAGCTGTGCTGCCCTGGACCGCGGCCGCGATGATCCTGCGCCTGGCCCGCGTCGACTGGAACGAGCCCGGGCGGCGGTGGATGGTCCGGTTCACCCAGTCGGTGCCCGGGACGGCGGCGTCGGCCGCGGTCGTCGTGGTGCTCCTCGGAGCCCATCGGCCCGAGCCCGGTCACCGCGGCTTCGCCTGCCACCGCGTGGGCGAGCCGTGCTGGGTGCACCAGCGGTACCCGCGCATCGCGCTCGCCGTCCTCGCCGCCGCCGTCGTCGTCTCGGACGCGCTGCAGATCCCCCCGCTCGTCCACTCCGGACGCCGCGGCCGGCTACCTGACCTTCGACATCCGTGCCACCGGATTGCCCTCGGCCGAACTGTCCGACGTGTATGTGAGGTCGTCGCCGACCGGCGTCAACTCGACCGAGTGGGGGGCCGGGTTGCAGCCGTCGTGGTTTCCCTCGGCCCCCACGGAGGTCGCGACGATCTGGGTCCTCGTCACCTTCTTCAGGGTGAGTACGTCGGTACAGACGCCGCCGAGCTGGTCGGTCTGGGTCATGCGGCCCAGTTCCTCGCCGGGACCGGCCGCGTGGACCGTGAGCCGGAAGGTGCCGATGGGGAGATTGCCGTCGAGGGCGGTGCCCTGGCCCTCCCAGGTGCCGAGGTAGCGGGCGGGAACGGCGGTCGGCGCGGTGCCCTCGCCGGGGCTGGAGGAAGCGCTGGAGGAGGTGCTGGGGGAAGCACCGGAGGAAGTCGTGGCGGCGGCGCTCGGCGCCGGGGAGTAGGCGTTGCCGCCGCCCGCGTCGCCGTCTCCGCCGAGCATCGGACGGAGCAGGAACCCCACTCCCACGGTCACCGCGGCCAGCGCCCCGGCGACGGCCAGTGCCACCGTGCAGCTCACCCGGCGCCCGCGGCCGCCCTCGCCCGGGGCCGAGCCGGCCGTCATGGTGACGGACACCTTCCCCGGCCGCTGCCCGGCGGGCCCCGCGTCCCGCGGCCCGGGCCCGCAGGTCGGGGCCCCCGCCCCCGCGTCCCGGGCGCCCGGGGCGGCGGTCGGCGGGCCCGGCGCGCGCGGCC
>NZ_JBHYKH010000262.1:0-12392 GCF_042741275.1 Streptomyces sp. NPDC058964 | reverse complement strand
CCCCTCGGGCGGGGGGGGGGGGGGGTGGGGGGGGGGGGGGGGGGGGGGGGGGGGGGTGCCGGGTCCCCCCCCCCCGGACCGCCACGGTCGGCGGCAACCTGGTCGGCAGCACACTGCGCTGTCTGCTGCCCGCGGCCCTCGTGCTGGACGCCCGCGCCGTGGTGCTGGCGGCGGACGGCCCGTACGAGACCGACCTCGCCGAGGTCCTGGCCAAGCGCCCGGTGCTGCTGAGCCTGCGCTGGCGCACGCCGCTGGCGGATGCGTACCGCAAGCTGCCCGGCGAGGCGGGCGGCGAGCCGCCCCTCGTCGTCGCGGCCGCCGTGCACGCGGCCGGGCCGGACGCCCGCCGCCAGCTGCGCGTAGCCGTCCGCGACGGCTACGAGGTCCTCACCGAGACCCTGCCCTGCGACAACGGCACCGACGCCGACCGGATCCTCGACGCCCTGAGCCACACCCCGCTCGACGCCCTCCCGGCCACGGGCCGCGAAGTGATCCGGGAGCAGGTCACCGCGGTCCTGACGGCAGCGGGCGGCCGCTGAGCGTCAGACCGACGCCCCCGGCCCCGGCCCGAGCTGCACGGCCCACCCGGACCCGGAGCACACGGCGCGACGCGCCATCCGCGGCGCCCTCACCGAGGGCCGCCCGCCGGCGTCGGCCGGCGCGATTGCGGAGTACCGGCGCTGCATGGGCCGGAGGGTCGTGGCCGGCCCGTGCCCGCTCACGCCGAGCGACGGAAGCCGATCGTCGGTACCGCCCTGCGCAGCGGCCACGGTCTGGCCTGCTCCTCCGGAACGAGGTGCTCCAGGAACGCGTACCGGCGCAGGGCGGCCGGATCCTGCCCCCGCACCGACTGCACCTTGCGCCACCACGCGCCGATCTCGGCCCAGCCGGGCGCCGAGAGGGAGCCGCCGAACTCCTGGACGGAGAGCGCGGCCGTCAGCCCGGCGAAGGCGAGGCGGTCGGCGAGCGGCCACCCGGCCAGGGTTCCGGTGACGAAGCCCGCGACGAAGACGTCCCCGGCGCCGGTCGGGTCGAGGGCCTCGACGGCGATCGCGGGCACCTCGGCGGTCTCCCCGGTCCGCCGGTCCACGGCATAGGCGCCGTCCGCGCCGAGGGTGACGACCGCCAGCGGCACGTGTTCGGTCAGGGCGTGGGCCGCCGCGCGCGGGCAGTCGGCACCGGTGTAGCGCATGGCCTCCTCGGCGTTGGGCAGGAAGGCCTCGCAGCGTGCCAGGTCGGTGAGGGCGGCCAGGTTCCACGCGCCCGTGTCGTCCCAGCCGACGTCCGCGAAGATCCGGGTGCCCTGGCTCGCGGCCCGCGCGATCCAGGGCGCGCTGATGCCCGGCGTCAGGGACGCGACCGCGGCACGCGCCCGCGGGATACGGTCCGGACCGCCCTCCCGGCCGAACACGGCCTCGGGGGGCGGCTCGTGGCCGTGGGAGACCATCGTGCGCTCGCCCTCGTACGCCATCGAGACCGTGACCGGGGAGTGCCAGCCGGAGACCGTACGGGACGGGGACAGGTCGATGCCCTCGCCCTGGGCGAGCGCGTCCCAGCAGTACTCGCCGTAGTGGTCGTCGCCGAAGGCGGCCGCGAGAGACGTCCGCAGGCCGAGGCGGGCCAGGGCCGTCGCCATGTTCGCCACGCCGCCGGGGCTCGAGCCCATCCCCCGTGCCCACGACTCGGTCCCGCGCACGGGGGCCGAGTCCAGGCCGGTGAAGATGATGTCCAGGAAGACGGTGCCCGTGAGGTAGACGTCCCAGGGCGGATCGCCCGGGGTGCGCACGGCGGCCAGCGGATCGACCCGGGCGGGCCAGTGGTGCGGGTCTCCGAGGTGTTCCGGTTCCTCTCCGGCAGACGCGTTGGACGCGGTCACGGTGCGCTCCCTGACTGGTGCGGGTCTGGCCAGTGTGCACCACGCCGCGCAGGGGACGGCGGCTCTCGCGCCGGTGCCGCTCGACCGGGACCGGCTGCTCCGCTACCAGCGTGGCGTCGGCGGCGTCACCCACCCGGGTTCGGCCACCCGCATGGCCGCCGCGTCGTCCCGGTCCCGGAGCGAGCCGTCGTTCTCCGCCCACCGGCGGTGCAGCCTGGCCAGCCTGTCGCGGTCCAGTTCCACGCCGAGGCCGGGGGCGTCGGAGACGGTGACCCGGCCGCCGGAGAAGGCGGTCCGCTGGGTCAGGACGTCCTCCGACTGCCAGGGGTAGTGGGAGTCGCAGGCGTGGTGGAGGCCGGGCACGGTCGACGCGACGTGGGTCATCGCGGCCAGGCTGATCCCCAGGTGGGTGTTGGAGTGCATGGACACCCCGACGCCGAAGGTGCGGCAGATCGCCGCGAGGTGCTGGGTGTTGCGCAGCCCGCCCCAGTAGTGGTGGTCGGAGAGGACCACCTGTACGGCGTCCCGGACGAACGCCTCCTTGATCTCGGCGAAGGTCGTCACACACATGTTGGTGGCCAGCGGGACGTCCGTGCCCGCGGACACCTGGGCCATCGCCGGGGTGCCGAGCGCCGGGTCCTCCAGGGACTCGAGCACGTCCCCGAGTTCCTTCGCCACCTTCAGCGAAGTCTCCACCGACCAGGCGCCGTTGGGGTCGAGGCGCAGGGGGTGCCCCGGGAACGCCTCGGCCAGGGCGCGTACGGCTGCGATCTCCTCGTCGGGCGGGAAGACACCGCCCTTCAGCTTGAAGGAGGTGAAGCCGTGACGCTCCTTGAACTTCCTCGCCTGCTCGACGACCCCGGCCGGGTCGAGCGCGGCTCCCCAGTCGTCCGCCTCGGCACCCAGGCCTTCCGGGTGGGCGGCCCACTTGTAGAAGAGGTACGCGCCGTACTCGACCGAGTCGCGCACCTTGCCGCCGAGCAGCGCGTGCACGGGCAGGCCGAGTGCCCTGCCCTCGGCGTCCAGGCAGGCGACCTCGAAGGCGGAGAGGACGGAGAGCCTCAGCTTGTCGGCGGTCTGGACGCCGCGCAGTCCGCCGACGTCGACGGCGTCCTCGACCCGGGAGTCGTCCACGGCGACGTCGAGGGTGAACAGAGCGTTCACGTCCGTGACCCGGCGGCCGATCAGGCGGTCGGCGAGCGGGCGTGCCAGTTCCAGGTACCTGGTGTCGCCGTACGTCTCGCCGAGTCCGGTGGTTCCGTCGGCCGTCACCACCTCCACGATCAGGCGCGGGGTGTACGGCTGGTGCACGCCCTGCGTGTTCAGCAGCGGCGGATCGGCGACCAGGACGGGCGTCAGCCGTACCTCGGTGATGGTCAGGTCACGGGTCACAGGGCGGCTCCTACGAGGTCGAGTCCGGTGGTGAGCAGCGTCTTGAGGGCGGCGAGATCGGCGGGCGACGGATCGGTGAGCGGGGCACGGACCGGGCCCACCGGGTGGCCGCGCAGCCGGGCCGCCGCCTTGACCAGGGACACCGCGTATCCGGGCGCGCGGTCGCGCAGCTCCACGAACGGGACGTAAAAGCCGCGCAGCAGCTTGTCGACCGTGCCGTGGTCGCCCTCGCGCAGGGCGGCGAAGAAGGCGTTCGCGATCTCGGGGGCGAAGGCGTGCACGGCGGAGGAGTAGGCGGGGACGCCGACGGCTGCGTAGGCGCGGGCCTGGATCTCGGCGGTGGCGGCGCCGTTGAAGAACAGGAAGTCCCCGGGGGCGTCGAGGGTGAGCCGCTGGAGGCGGTCGAGGTCGCTGTGGCCGTCCTTGAGGCCGATGACACCCGGGATCCCGGTGATCCGCCCGAACGCCGGCACGTCATAGGCCACTTGGCCGCGCTGGTAGGCGATGAGCGGCAGCCGGGTGCGGGCGGCCAGCCGGGCCAGCTGCTCGACCAGCCCGTCCTGCGGCGCGGCGACGAGGTAGTGCGGCAGGACGAGGAGCGCGTCAGCGCCGGCCTCTTCGGCGATCCGCGCGAACCGGGCGGCCTGCGCCCAGCCGTACCCGGTCCCGGCCACCACGGGCACGCGTCCCGCGGCCTCCTGGACGGTGATCTCCACGACCCGCCGGTACTCGTCCTCGTCCAGGGAGAAGAACTCGCCGGTGCCGCAGGCGGGGAAGACGGCTCCGGGTGCGGTGGCGAGCCGGTCCGCGACATGGGTCCGGAAGCCGCCGGGGTCGAGGGAGCCGTCGTCGTGGAAGGCGGTGAGCGGGAAGGACAGCACGCCGTTCGCCATGCCGTCCCGCAGCCTCCGCGCCACGGTCTCGGTCCGTGCGTCTCCGGCCACCGGCGTCATCTCCCCATGCAGACGTCATCCATGTATGAGAACAGAGATTAGATACGCGAACGGCGACCGTCAACGGCACCTCACCCCGTGGACGTCGGCGCGCCTCTTTACCCAGTGATCACCACGCCAAACGGAAGGTGTCCCACATCACACCGCACACGCTTCTTCCGTAACCACCTGCTTGATACAACTTGCTCGCGCGTTCCTGTCCGTCGACGGTCGTCGCCCCTCCCCCCTCTTCGACCCGCTCCTTTCGCATGCCCCGGGAACGCCCGTGTCCGCCCCCCGCACCACACCCTGGCCCCTCGTCGCCCTTTTCACGGCCGGCTACCTCGCTCCGTATCTGCTGCCGACCACCGTCGGCAGGCTCGAGGCGGGGCTTCCTCTCTCCCCCACCCAGGCCGGCGCCATCGGCAGCGCGCTGCTGCTGAGTTCGGCGGCGGCCGGCTTCCTGCTCGCGTCGAAGGCCGACCGGATCGGGGCACGCACGTCGGCCCGCGCCGGTCTCGCGCTCGCCGTCCTCGGCTACGGCGGGGCCGCCCTCACCGGCGTCGTGCCGCTCGTCGTCGTGGGCGCCCTGCTCGGCGGGTTCGGCTCGGGCACGGTCACCGCGGTCGCCGCCACCGGCATCGCCGCCCTGGGGGCGCCCCCCGCTCGAGCGGAGTCGAGAGCTTGGGGGAGCGATCCCCACCGCGCGTCCACCCTCGGCCTGCTCTGCGTCTCCGCGCTCGCGGGCGCCGTCTGTCTGACGGTCCCGCACCTCGGCGCGGGCCACTCGCAGCCCCTGGCCGCGATGGCTCTCACGGCGCTCGCCGTCTGGCCGCTCACCGGCCGCCTCACCGCCCGCACCGCCCCCCTGCGCACTCCCGCCGAACGGACGGCGGCCCGGCTCCCCCACCGGCGCCTGGGACTCGTGCTTGCCACCGCGATGCCCTTCTGGTCCCTGGCCCAGAACTCCCTCTGGGGCGTCAGCGGCCGCATCGGCCTCACCCAGGCACACCTCGGCGAGGCGACCGTCGGCGCGGTGTTCGCGGCCGCGCTCGGCGCCGGGCTGCTCGGGGTCGTCGGAGCGGGCGCGCTCGGGCCACGCCTCGGCCGGGCCGTGCCCATCGGCGCGGGTACGGCGCTGATCGCGGCCTGCATCGCGGTCAGCGCCGCGGCCACCGATCTGACGGGCTTCGCACTGGGCGAGATCGCCTGGAACCTGGTCTACCCGATCGTGCTGTCGTACGTGATCGGTCTCGCCGCCTCCCTGGACCCGCGCGGCCGCTGGGCGGTGCTGGTCGGCTCGGCCGCGTCACTGGGCACGGCGGCGGGCCCGCTGACCGGCAGCATGCTCTCCGCGCGGGCCGGCTTCCCGGTCATGGGCCTGGTGCTCGCCGCCGGGCTGCTGGCGATCGCCTTTCCGCTGACCGCCGTCGCGCTGCGCGCGGGCAGGCGGACGCAGCCGGTCGTGGCGATCCCGGTGGAGGCGCCGGCCGTGCCCGCGAGGCACGCCTACGGCACCGCCTACGAGAACTCGTACGCGTCGACCTCGGCGAGGTAGCGGGCCCGCCGCTCCTCGTCGTCCTCCAGGAAGGAGGCGAGGAAGGAGTTGCGGGCCAGCTCGCGCATCTGCTCCTTGGACAGCCCCAGCGCATCGCGCACCGCGTGGTAGTTGTCGGCGACGTAGCCGCCGAAGTAGGCCGGGTCGTCGGAGTTGACCGTGCACAGCAGACCGGCGGTGATCATCGCGGCGAGCGGGTGCTCCGGCAGGACGTCGACGGCACGCAGCCGGACGTTGGAGAGCGGGCAGACAGTGAGCGGGATCCGCTCCCGCACCAGCCGCTCCACCAGCGCCGGGTCCTCCATGCAGCGCAGGCCGTGGTCCACCCGCTCGACGCCGAGCACGTCCAGGGCCTCGGTGATGTAGGCCGGCGGCCCCTCCTCGCCCGCGTGCGCCACGCGCCGCAGCCCGAGCGCGGCGGCGGCCGCGTACACCTCGCGGAACTTCGCCGGCGGATGGCCGACCTCGGCCGAGTCCAGGCCGACACCGGTGATCCGGTCGAGGTACGGCCGGGCCGCCTCCAGGGTCTCCAGGGCCGAGTCGGCGGACTCGTCCCGCAGGAAGCACATGATCAGCCGGGTGGACACGCCGTGGTTCTCCTCGCTGCGCCCCAGCGCCCGCCACAGCCCCTCGACGACCGTGCCCATCGGCACTCCCCGGGCGGTGTGCGCCTGCGGGTCGAAGAAGATCTCCGCGTGCCGCACGCCCTGCGCGGCGGCCCGGGCCAGATAGGCGTCGGCCAGATCCGCGAAGTCCTGCTCGGTGCGCAGGACGGCCATGAGCTCGTAGTACAGGTCCAGGAAGGACTGGAGGTCGTCGAACTGGTACGCCTTGCGGAGCTCTTCGGTGTCCGCGTACGGAAGCCGGACGCCGTTGCGCTCGGCGAGCCGGAACGCCAGCTCGGGTTCGAGGGTGCCTTCGACGTGGAGGTGCAGTTCTGCTTTGGGGAGGGGCATCAAAGCATCGTATGCGCCTTTTATCCGCGCTTCGGGACCGGCACTCGCAGAAGGTCGTGCGCCACGGTCAGCTCCCCCGCGAAGCCGGCCGCCCGCGCCTGCAGCTCGAACTGGTCCGGCTCGGAGTAGCGCTGGCTGAAGTGGGTGAGCACCAGGTGCCGCACCCCGGCGTCCCGGGCGGCCCGGGCCGCCTGGCCCGCCGTCAGATGTCCGTGGTCGACCGCGAGTTCCAGGTCCTCGTCCAGGAAGGTGGACTCGATGACGAGCATGTCGCAGCCCTCGGCGAGCGCGTGCACCCCGTCGCACAGGCGTGTGTCCATGACGAACGCGAACCGCTGTCCGCGCCGCACCTCGCTGACGTCCTCCAGGCGCACCTCCCCGAGGGTGCCCTCGCGCTGGATCCGTCCGACGTCCGGCCCCTTGATGCCGTACGCGGCGAGCCGCTCGGGCAGCATGCGGCGTCCGTCGGGCTCCACGAGCCGGTAGCCGTAGGACTCGACGGGGTGGGACAGCTTCCGGGCCTCCAGTGTGTACGACGGGGTCACCGCGAGGTCGCCGTCGGCGTCCACCGGCGCCTCGGTGAGCTCCACCGTCTCCCGGTAGGCGGTCGCGTACCGCAGCCGGTCGAAGAAGCGCTGCCCGGAGCGCGGGTAGTGGGCGGTCACCGGGTGCGGCACCTGGTCGAGGTTGATGCGCTGGATGACGCCCGCCAGTCCCAGCGAGTGGTCCCCGTGGAAGTGCGTGACGCAGATCCGGTTGAGGTCGTGCGCGGCGACCCCGGCGCGCAGCATCTGGCGCTGCGTACCCTCACCGGGGTCGAAGAGTATGCCCTCGCCGTCCCAGCGCAGCAGGTAGCCGTTGTGGTTGCGGTGCCGGGTCGGGACCTGGCTGGCGGTGCCGAGGACCACCAGTTCACGTACGGACACGGCGGTCTAACCGGGGGGCCACTGCATGCCGCGGCCGCCGAGGATGTGCGCGTGGGCGTGCCACACGGTCTGTCCTGCGCCGCTGCCGGTGTTGAAGACGATGCGGTAGCTCTCCAGCTTGTCCTCGTCCGCGACCGCCCGGGCCTCGCGCAGTATGTCCGCGGCGACGGCCGGTTCGGCGGCGGCGAGTTCGGCCGCGTCCTTGTAGTGCACCCTGGGGATCACCAGGACGTGGGTGGGCGCCTGGGGGTTGATGTCCCGGAAGGCGACCGTCGTCTCCGTCTCACGGACGATCGTCGCCGGGATGTGCCCTGCGACGATCTTGCAGAACAGGCAGTCGTCCTGCGGCTCCCCTGCCATGGGTAGGCCTCCTCAGCCGGATGATCTCGTACCGGGGCATGGTATCGAGCGTGTGCTTCCCGGCGCGGGGTCGGCACCCTCCCCGTCACGGCAGCTCCGGCGGAGCCTTCGCCGGCGTCGACTCCAGCGAGGCCAGCGCCAGCGCGATCGCCTCGTCCAGTTGGGGGTCCCGGCCCGCCGCCCAGTCCTGGGGCCGCTGGACCACCTCCACGTCCGGGTCCACCCCGTGGTTCTCCACGCCCCAGCCGTAACCCTCGAGCCAGAACGCGTACTTGGGCTGGGTGATGAGCGTGCCGTCGACCAGCCGGTACCGGCTGTCGATGCCGATCACCCCGCCCCAGGTGCGGGTGCCGACCACCGGACCGATGCCGAGGGCGCGGATCGCCGCGTTGACGATGTCGCCGTCGGACCCGGAGAACTCGTTGGCGACGGCGACGACCGGACCCCGGGGCGCGTCCTGCGGATAGCTGTAGGGCCGCATGCCGCGCGGCAGGACCCAGCCGACGATCCGCCGGGCGAGCTTCTCCACGACGAGCTGGGAGGTGTGGCCGCCCCGGTTCTCCCGGACGTCGACGACCAGCCCCTCGCGGGCCACCTCGACCCGCAGGTCACGGTGGATCTGGGCCCAGCCGGGGGCCTGCATGTCGGGCACGTGCAGATAGCCGAGCCGGCCGCCTGAACGCTCGTGGACGTAGGCACGCCGGCCCGACACCCAGTCGTGGTAGCGCAGCGGCTCCTCGTCGGCGATCGGGACGACGACCGCGTGCCGCAGGTCGCCGCCGCCCGACGGCGAGATGGTCAGCTCGACCGGCTCCCCCGCCGTACCGACCAGCAGCGGCCCCGGGCCGGTCACCGGGTCGACCGGGTGGCCGCCGACCGCGAGGATCGCGTCCCCGGCGCGCACGGCGACGCCGGGCGCGGCGAGCGGGGAGTGGGCGTCCGGGTCGGAGGTCTCCGAGGGCAGGATCCGGTCGATGCGCCAACCGCCGTCCGGGTGGCGCGAGATGTCGGCGCCGAGCAGGCCCTGCCGGGGGCCGGCGCCGTATCCGCCCCGCGGGGACACATAGGCGTGCGAGGTGCCGAGTTCGCCCTGCACCTCCCACAGCAGGTCGACCAGGTCGTCGTGGGTGGCGATACGGCCGAGCAGCGGCCGGTAGCGGTCGAGGACGCCGTCCCAGTCGACCCCGTTCAGGTCGGGCCGCCAGAAGTGGTCGCGCATGATGCGCCCGGCCTCGTCGTACATCTGCCGCCACTCGGCGGCCGGGTCCACGGTCTGCCGGACCCGGGCGAGGTCGACGGTGACGCTCGTGTCGCCGTCGTCGTCATGGGCGGCGCGCCGGTCGCTGGGTACGACCCTGAGCCGGTCGTCGGTCCACAGCAGGACGCGTTTGCCGTCGCCGCTCACCTCGAAGTGGTCGGCGTCGGCGGCGAGGTGATCGATGCGCCGCTGGGCGAGGTCGTAGCGCTCCAGCTCGGTCTTGGGGTCGGGGTCGTCGGGGGTGGCGCGGGAGGCGCCGAGGACACCGCGCACCGGGTGACGCAGCCACAGCACGCCGTCCTTGGCCGCGCGCAGGTTGGAGTAGCGGGCGGCCTCCACCGGGAAGGGGACCACCCGCTCGGCGAGCCCTTCGAGGTCGACGCGGGTGGTCGGGGTGCCCTCGCTGTCGGGGGTCTCGTCCTTGTCCGGGGTCTCGAAGGGGCGGCCGTGCCGCTGCGGGCCGAACGGGGACGGCGTGGTCGCGGCGAGGGTGATCAGGTGGGGGCGGTCACCGACGACGAAGGCCAGGTCGAAGACGTGCTCGTCGTAGACCGGGTCGAAGGAACGGTTGGACAGGAAGGCGAGGTGCTTGCCGTCGAGGGTGAAGGCCGGCGCGTAGTCCCGGAAGCGCAGCGGGGTGGCCTCGACGACCGACAGGTCGGTGGTGTGGGCGAGCTTGAGCTGGGACAGGGGGCGCGGGCCGGGGTGCGACCAGGCGAGCCAGGCCGAATCGGGCGAGAAGGCCAGCCCGGACACCTCGCCGTACGCGCTGCGGTCGACCTCGCGCACCTCGCCGGTCTCCCGCTCGACGAGCAGCAGCCGCCCGTCGTGCGCGGCCACGGCGGCCCGGCTGCCGTCGGGTGCCATGGCCAGCGCCAGGACCCGGCCGAGCTGTCCCGCGGCGAGGCGTCTGGGGATCGCGCCGGGCGCCAGTCCGGTCGCCGGGGCGAACTCCAGGGCGTCCTCGCCCTCGGCGTCCGTCACCCACACCACCCACTCCTCGCCGTCGGCGCGGAAGGTGCGCGGCAGCCGGGCCCGTACACCGGGCCGGGCGGCCAGCGCGCGGGCGGGACCGGAGCGGTGGGTGACCCAGTGGACGGCGCCGCGCACGGAGACCGCGCTGCCGCGCGCGCCGTGGTCGGGGGACGCGGCCCCGAACCAGCGTGCCGCATCCACCGGGAACGGCTGCAGGTCGACCCGCGGCCCGCCCAGGCGCACGTCCAGCCGGCGCGGCTCGGCGCCCTCGAGGTCGTCCAGCAGCCACAGCTCGCCGGCGCTGGAGTAGACGACCCGGCTGCCGTCGGTGGCCGCGTGCCGGGCGTAGAAGCCGCCGAGGGGGGTGTGCCGCCGCAGCCCCGATCCGTCGGCGAGGGAGGAGTACAGCGCGCCGGTGCCCTCGTGGTCGGACAGGAAGGCGATCCGGTCGCCCACCCACACCGGGTGCTCGATGTTCCCGTCCAGCTCCTCGTGCAGCCGTACGAACTCGCCCACGCCCTCCCCGTCGGGGCCCTCCCCGTCGATCCACAACTTGCCCGCCGTACCGCCCCGGTAGCGCTTCCACCAGGCTGCCTCGCGCCCCATCGGCGCGGACAGCAGGACGGTGTGCGCACCGAAGGCGACGTCGCCGACGGGCCCGTACGGCAGGGTGGTGGCCGGTCCCCCGTCGAGCGGAACGGCGTGCGCCCAACTGCGGCGCAGGCTGGCCTGGCCGTGTGTGGTGAGCGCGAGGACGTGTCCGTCCGGGGTCCAGCCGCGCACCTGCGTCCGCCAACTGCCCCAGTACGTGAGCCGTTTGGCCGGACCGCCGGAGACCGGGGCGATGTGCACCTCGGGGGCGCCGTCGCGGGTGGAGGTCCAGGCGACCGTCGTGCCGTCGGGCGATATGCGCGGCAGGGAAACCGGCACGTTGTCGGCGCTGACCCGCCAGGCGCGGCCGCCGTCGAGGGGCGCGAGCCAGATGTCGTCCTCGGCGGTGAAGGCGACCAGGTCGCCGTGCAGATGGGGGAACCGGAGATACGCGCCCGGCACTGACTGCCCTGTCGCCCCCGTCGACCCCGTCGATCCCGTCGGCCCCGTCGGACCCCTCGATGCGGACTCAGTCACCCGATCACCCTACGCACCGGGCGGAGCCGGCGGATCCCTTTCCGATCACTTGCCCTCGACCGGCCAGCAGGTGGGGTCGCCCTTGCACCAGATGGTCCGGGTGACGGTGACCGTGGGGCCGGGCTGCTGCCCGCCCGGCGGACGGTGGGTGACGGGCGGGGTGTACGTCGGTCCCGGCCTGGCGTCGCAGTTGCCGAGGCCCTTGACGTGGAACCACTGCTTGCCGCCGACCTCGGCGACGAGGTCGCCGCGCACGCAGGCGCCGTCCACGGCCTTGGTGACCCTGCCCGTGACGGTGATCTTCCGCCCGTCGTCCGTCTGCCCCTGGCAGTCGACGGAGACGACGGTGCTCTCGCGGGGCGAGGGCGTCTTCCCGGGCGTGGGGGCCTTGTTGCCGTAGTTGCCGGTGCAGCTGAGCCAGCGCACCTTCACGTGCTGCCGTTCGAGCTCGGCCGTCGCCGTCTTGTCGGTCGTGTACGCCGCCGTCGCGGAGTTCAGGTCACCCGGCCGGCACGCCACGGCTCCGCCCACGGCCAGCACCGCGAGCCCCGCCACGGCCGCCACCCGCGTCCCGCACGGCCGTCGCCGAATCCGCCTCAGTACCCCCATGGAGGGCAGCCTGCCACCGACCCGGGCGTCGCGGAAGGGCACAAACGGCCACTCAAGTGTTCGCGCACGTCACCGTCGAGTGCGACCGGCGCGCCTACCCTGGCCGGATAGACAGCGACCGCAGGCTCAGAAGGCTCGTCGTCGACGGGAGGGTGTACCGGTGGCACGTCCGGCACCGGCACGCGGCCGGCGAGGGGTGCAGCGACGTGCTGACGCTGTATCTGGCCGGGGTCCGTACCCGGATCGTCTTCCGGGAGGGCGAGGGGCGCATCGTCTCGGGCGGCGCGTACTGGCACTCGGGTCTGGTGGCCACGAGCGACGGCGACCCGCTCAACCTGCACGAACCCGGTGTCGTACGGGCCTTCGTCGACGAGGCCCGGCAGCGCGGAGCGCTGCCCGGCCCCGCGGACCTGGACGGCTGG
>NZ_JBHYKH010000261.1:1240-12470 GCF_042741275.1 Streptomyces sp. NPDC058964 | reverse complement strand
GGCAGCGCCGGAACAGCCGGGTCGCCTCGCCGTCCGACGCCTGTCCGGGCCGACGGGGGCGCAGAGCGTCCAGAGATACGGCTGCCCGTGCCTCCTCCAGGCAGTACCCCAGTTTGGCGAGCCGGTCCTGAGCGGACGTCAGCTGGGACACGGCGGCCTCGACATCGCCGCGGGCCGCGCGGACCAGGGCCTCGGCCCGGTCCAGGACGGCGAGGACGCTCTCCCTGCCGAGCCGCAGCGCGTGCTCCCGGGTGACGTCGATGACGTCCTGCGCCTCGGTGGTCTCCCCGATCCGGACGAGGGCCTCGGCGAGGTCGCCGTGCCAGCGTCCGCGCGCCGGGTCCGTGATGCCCAGGCCCCGCTCCAGCTCGCGCACCCTGCGCAGCGAGCGGACCGTGCCCGCCGGGTCCCCGGCCACCAACTGGGCGTATCCGAGCGCGCCCAGGGCCCGGGACAGGTACATCTGGTCGCCGTCCTCCTCCGCGTGCTCCACCGCCTCCCGGGCCAGCGCCAGCGCCCGGTCCACGTCCCCGCCGGAGGCCTCCGCGAGCGAGGTGAGCATGGCGGAGGCCGTCTCGCCGATCCCGGAGTCCCGGGCCAGCCGGAGGCTCTCGCGGGCCAGGTCGAGTGCCCGGCCGCAGTGCCCGGCGCGCAGTTCGGTCTCGGCGAGGCCGCGCAGGAAGTGCACCTCGCTCTCCACCGAGCCGCGCCGGCGCACCTCGCGCAGCAGGGCGGTCACCGTCGACCGGGCCTCGGCCAGCTGGTCGCCCATGACCAGCCAGCGGAAGCGGGCGCTGCCCGCGCCGTTGTGATGGCAGGCCACCTTCGGGTCCTGGGGCTCCTTCAGCGCGCGCTTGATGGTGGCCGGGGCGGCCGGGTGGCCCATCAGGGTCTCGGTCTGGGCCTGGAAGGCCAGCGCGAGGAGTTCGGTGCGCCGGTCGCCGCCGCGCTCGGCCAGTTCCGCCGCGTGCGCGGCCGCCTCACGGGCCTCGGTGAAGTCGCCCTCCACGATCAGGGCCCGCCAGGCGAGCTGGTAGTGGACCAGGGCGAGCAGCCGGGGGTCGTCGCCGGCGTCGGCCAGGGCCTGCGGGAAGACGGCGTCGACCTCCGTCATGGTGTGGCCCGCCGTGTCGATCACGATGATCCACGCCCGGACCCGGTCCGCGGGGACACTCGCCCGGGTGAGCACCTCGCGGGCGATGTCCCGGGCGAGGTCGACCTCGCCGGCGGTGATGGCGTCCTCGGCGGCCTGGAGCCGGCGTTCGTCCGGGCCGGGCCGGGTGTCGGCCGGGGTGTGGCGGGCGGCCAGCAGCCCGAGGTGCGCGGCCACGGAGGGCGCCCCCCGGTCCCGGGCCTGAGCCGCGGCCTCGGCGAGCCGCGCGGCCACTTCCGGGTCGGTGCCGGTGGTGGCCAGGGCGAGGTGGCGGGCGCGCTCTATGGGGTCGGAGGCCGCGGTGGACAGCGCGGCGTGCGCGGCCCGCCGCTCGTGGGCGGGGGCCTCCGCGTAGAGGGCGGCCGAGATGAGGGGGTGTGCGAACCGTACGGTCGGGCCGTCGGGGTCGGTGGCGAGCAGCCCGAGTTCGGCGGCCTGGGCGCACTCGGCCTCGACGTTCTCCCGGCCGGCCGCGACCAGCAGGGACGGTGTGGGGCGCGCGCCCGCGCTGGCCACCAGCAGGGTGCGGCGGGCCTCGACCGACAGCATGTCCAGGCGGCTGAGCACGAGGGCGCGCAGCGAGGTGGGCACGGGCAGCGGCTCGCCCGCCCTGGGCGGGGTGGGGTTCTCGGCGAGGGCCCGACCGAGCTCCAGGGCGAACAGGGGGTTGCCGCCGCTGGTGCGGTGGATCTCGCGGACCGTGGAACGGGGCAGGCCGGTGTAGCCGCGGTGGTCGAGGAGCGTGGAGACCTGGTTGCGGGAGAGGGGGCTGAGGCGTACGGCGACGGTGTCCGGCGGGGACGCGCGCAGATGGCGGTCGTACTCCTGGCCCTCGGTCCGGACCGCGCAGAGCAGTTGGACGGGGGTGCCGCCGAGCCGCCGGGCGGCGAAGCCGAGCAGCTCCGAGCTGGCCGGATCCAGCCACTGCAGATCGTCGGCGACGATCAGGACGGTGCCCTCGGCGGCCAGGGCGCGCAGCGCGGACAGCACCGCCAGGCGCAGGGCCAGGCCGTCGCGCTGGAGGGTGGATTCACCGCGGCCGGTGAGCGCCGACTCCAGGGCGGTGCGCTGGGCCGCGGGCAGCCGGGCGGAGACCTGGTCGAGGACCAGGCCGAGGAGGTCGGCGAGGGCGAGGAAGGGGAGGTGCGATTCGGACTCGGTGGCCGAGCAGCGCAACACGGTGCGGGCGGCGCCCGCGTATTCGGCGGCCAATGCCCGCAGGACGGTCGATTTCCCTATTCCGGCGGGGCCGTGCAGGAGGACGCTGCCGCCCGAGGTGAGCTGCTCACGCGCGGCGCCGAACGGTTCCTCCCGGCCGATGACCAGGTCGGGGCGGCATCGGGCAGGCTCCTGGAAGTCCCGTCGCACGGTCACCGCTCCCCTCGTGTGTCGTGTCCGGGCCAAATTCTAGGCAACGAACCTTGAAATTCGGACGGAAGTCCCCGTGAGGGAAATAACAGAAGCCCAACAGAGGTCAAGCATAGGAAAATTCAAAGCGTGGATGGATGAATAGGCAAGCTTCCTTACGGCTACGGCAGCAGGCCCGAGCGGCGGGCGTTCGCCACCGCCTCCCCCCGGGTGTGGGCGCCCAGTTTGCGCATCGCCGAGCGGAGGTAGCCCTTGACCGTCTCCGGCCGCAGGCCCAGCCGGTCCGCCACCGCGGCGTTGGTCGCGCCGTCGGCCACACAGGCCAGGACGTCCAGCTCGCGCGGGGTGAGACCGACGCCCGTCGCCGGTGTCGGCGCCGTCAGCAGTCCGCAGGCGGCGAGGAGTTCCGACCGCAGTCCGGGGTCCGCGATCCGGGGCGCCAGGGCGCGCAGCGCGGCGTGGGCCTCGCGCACCTGCTCCCAGGCGGCGCTCTCGCCGACGGCGGCGACCGGCTCCGGCCGGGCCGCCGCCAGCAGGCTCCGTACCTCCTCCCGAACGACGAGTGCCTGCTCCACGTCTCGTGCCGCCGTCACCGCCGCGCTCAGCGTGCGGTCCCCCAGCGGCTGGGCCGTGCGCAGGGCGCCGTACAGCACGCCGCGCACCCGCCGCCGCACCACCACCGGCACCGCGAAGACCGAGCGGATGCCCTCGGCGGCCACCGGGACGTCGTACTCGTGGCTGATCTGCCGCGACGAGGAGTAGTCCGTCACGGCGCACGGGCGGGCCAGCGCCACCGCCTTGCCGCCCAGACCGTTGCCCGAGGTCACCGTGAGCGAGCGCAGCGCCATGGTGCTGGTGCCGCTCAGCTCGCTGATACGCACCTGCGGTCTGCCGGACTCGACCAGGCCACCGAAGGCGACCGGGAGCCCCGTCGTGCGCCGCAGCCGGGCCAGCGCACTCCGTATCTCCACCGCCTGCGCGGTGTCTCCTGCCACCTGTTCGCCCCTTCATCGCGGCTTTTGTGCGGACCACACCCCCGTTCGGGGGTAGTGAGACCTGCATCACGGATTACACGATGCCAGAGGGCCGCCCGGCAATGGTCCGTTCACGAGGAGGACAGATGACGACGGCGACGGAGCTCTTCCGCAGCGCGCGGGACTTCCTGCTGGAGCACCGCGAGGACTACGTCACGGCCTACGAGGGCTTCGCCTGGCCCCGCCCGGAGCACTTCAACTGGGCGCTGGACTGGTTCGACGTCATCGCGGACGGGAACGACCGCACCGCCCTGCACATCGTCGAGGAGGACGGCGAGGAGACCCGGCTGTCCTTCGCCGAACTGGCCGAGCGCTCGAACCGGGTCGCCAACTGGCTGCGGGCGTGCGGCGTCCGCGCCGAGGACCGTGTCCTCGTCATGCTGGGCAACCAGGCCGAGCTGTGGGAGACCGCGCTGGCCGCGATGAAGCTGCGCGCCGTCGTCATCCCCGCCACCCCGCTGCTCGGCCCCGCCGACCTGCGCGACCGCGTCGAGCGCGGCCGGGTGCGGCACGTGCTCGTCCGCGCCGCCGACACCGGCAAGTTCGACGAGGTGCCCGGCCGCTACACGCGCATCGCCGTCGGCGGCGCACCCGAAGGCTGGCAGGCCTACGAGGACGCGTACGACGCACCCGCCGCCTTCACCCCGGACGGGCCCACCCTCGCCGACGACCCGCTGATGCTCTACTTCACCTCGGGCACCACCGCCCGCCCCAAACTCGTCGAGCACACCCACACCTCGTACCCCATCGGCCACCTCGCCACCATGTACTGGATCGGCCTCAAGCCCGGCGACGTGCACCTCAACATCTCCTCGCCGGGGTGGGCCAAGCACGCCTGGTCCAACCTCTTCGCCCCCTGGAACGCACAGGCCACCGTCTTCATCCACAACTACACGCGCTTCGACGCCGCCCGGCTGATGGCCGAGATGGACCGGGCCGGGGTCACCACGTTCTGTGCGCCGCCGACCGTGTGGCGCATGCTCATCCAGGCCGACCTCACCCAGCTCGTCACCCCGCCCCGCGAGGCCGTCGCCGCCGGCGAGCCGCTCAACCCGGAGGTCATCGAACAGGTCCGCCGGGCCTGGGGCGTCACCATCCGGGACGGCTTCGGGCAGACCGAGACCGCCGTACAGGTCTCCAACAGCCCCGGCCAGCGGCTGAAGACCGGTTCCATGGGCAGGCCCAGCCCCGGCTACCGCGTCGAACTGCTCGACCCGGTCTCCGGCGCCCCCGGCGCGGACGAGGGCGAGATCGCACTGGACCTGTCGGTACAGCCGGTGGGCGTGATGGCCGGCTACCACGGCGACGCCGACCGTACGGCGGAGGCGATGGCCGGCGGCTACTACCGCACCGGTGACATCGGCTCCCGCGACGCCGACGGCTACATCACCTATGTGGGCCGCGCGGACGACGTCTTCAAGGCCTCCGACTACAAGATCAGCCCCTTCGAGCTGGAGAGCGCCCTGCTGGAGCACGAGGCGGTGGCCGAGGCCGCCGTGGTGCCCGCGCCGGACGAGCTGCGCCTGGCCGTGCCGAAGGCCTACATCGTCCTCGCCGAGGGCTGGGAGCCCGGGCCCGACACCGCCAAGGTGCTCTTCGAGCACTCCCGCGAGGCCCTCGCCCCCTACAAGCGCATCCGCCGCCTGGAGTTCGGCGAACTGCCCAAGACCGTCTCCGGCAAGATCCGCCGGATCGAGCTGCGCGAGGCCACGGCCGCGGGCTCGCAGAACGAGTACCGCGAGGAGGACTTCCGGTGAGCGCAACCTCAAAGCTGTCGTACACCCACGGAACCGGCCCCACCGCCCTGCTCGGCGACACCATCGGGGCCAACCTCGACCGGGCGGTCGCGGCCTGGCCGGACCGGGAGGCGCTCGTCGACGTCCCGTCCGGCCGGCGCTGGACCTACGCCGAGTTCTCCGCCGACGTCGACCGGCTGGCGTACGCGCTGCTGGCGAGCGGGGTCGCCAAGGGCGACCGGGTGGGCATCTGGGCGGTCAACTGTGCGGAGTGGGTGCTCGTCCAGTACGCCACCGCCCGTATCGGCGCGATCATGGTCAACATCAACCCGGCCTACCGCACCCACGAGGTCGAGTACGTCCTCAACCAGGCCGGCATCTCCCTGCTGTTCGCCTCCGTCAGCCACAAGACCAGCGACTACCGGGCGATGGTCGAGGAAGTGCGCGGCCGGTGCCCGCGGCTGCGGGAGACCGTGTACATCGGTGACCCGAGCTGGGAGGCGCTGCTCAGGCGCGGGACACCCGATCGGTCCGAGGACCTCCGGGTCCGCGGGAGCGAGCTGTCCTGCGACGACCCGATCAACATCCAGTACACCTCGGGCACCACAGGGTTCCCCAAGGGAGCCACCCTCTCGCACCACAACATCCTCAACAACGGCTACTTCGTGGGTGAGTCGATCGCCTACAGCGAGCAGGACCGGATCTGCATCCCGGTGCCCTTCTACCACTGCTTCGGCATGGTGATGGGCAACCTCGCGGCGACCTCGCACGGTGCGTGCATGGTCATTCCTGCGCCGTCGTTCGACCCGAAGGCCACGCTGGAGGCGGTCCAGGGGGAGCGCTGCACCTCGCTGTACGGCGTCCCGACCATGTTCATCGCGGAGCTGAACCTCCCCGACTTCGCGACGTACGACCTGTCGTCGCTGCGCACCGGGATCATGGCGGGGTCGCCCTGCCCGGTCGAGGTGATGAAGCGGGTGGTGGCCGAGATGCACATGGAGGAGGTCTCCATCTGCTACGGCATGACGGAGACGTCCCCGGTCTCCCTGCAGACGCGGATCGACGACGACCTGGAGCACCGCACCGGCACCGTCGGCCGTGTCCTGCCGCACCTGGAGGTGAAGGTCGTCGACCCGGTGACCGGGGTGACCCTGCCGCGCGGCGAGGCCGGTGAACTGCGCACCCGCGGCTACAGCGTGATGCTCGGCTACTGGAACGAGCCCGAGAAGACCGCCGAGGCCGTCGACGCGGGGCGCTGGATGCACACCGGGGACCTGGCGGTGATGCGGGAGGACGGGTACGTCGAGATCGTCGGCCGCATCAAGGACATGATCATCCGGGGTGGCGAGAACATCTACCCGCGCGAGATCGAGGAGTTCCTCTACGCCCATCCGAGGATCAGGGACGTCCAGGTCGTCGGCGTGCCGCACGAGAAGTACGGCGAGGAGGTCCTCGCCTGCGTCATCCCCCAGGACACGGCCGACCCGCTGACCCTGGAGGAGCTGCGCGCCTTCTGCCAGGGGCGGCTCGCGCACTACAAGGTCCCGAGCAGACTGCAGATCCTCGACTCCTTCCCGATGACGGTGTCCGGCAAGGTGCGCAAGGTCGAGCTGAGGGAGACGTACGGCGAGTGAGTCAGGCGCCGGTGGCGTCCAGGTCGTCGGCGAGACCGTTCACCGGCTGCGGGGTGCCCGTGAGGTCAAGGACGTACAGGGGGACACCCAGGGAGTCGGCGCGGGCACGGGCGTCGTCGGCGTACCCGGCGAGGGAGAAGTAGACGCAGTCCGCGGACTCCGTCATGGCCGTCAGCCACAGGCACTCCACGTCCCGCAGTGAGGCCGGGTGGATCGTGGGGTCCACCTGGGCCACGACCCCGCAGGCGGCCAGACCGATGCCGGACGGGGGCCGCTGGTCGGCACGGCGGATGTCCCGGTAGCCCAGCCACCGCAGATAGAGCGCGGCGGCCGTCACCGCGTCCCGGGCCGTGCGGATGGTGACGGGCTGGAAGGGCGCCCGCCCTCGCGGCGGTCCGGGAACGGCCCGTGCCCCGGCCTGCCGGCCGCCGTCCCCGGAGGCGCCTGCACCGGGCCGGCCACGGCTGCCGTGCCACCCCGGACCGAAGCGGCCGGATCCGGTGTGCGCGCCGGCAACGGGGCCGGTCCCCGACCCGGGCCTCGGACCCGCCCCGGCACCGTCGTCCGCCGGTCCGGGGCCCCGGCCCGCGCCCGTGTCCGGGTCCGGGCCGAGGTCCTTGCTCGGGCCCGGGTCATGGCCTGGGCCGATGCTTTCGCCTGGCCCCGCGTGGGTGTGCCGGCCGAGGCCGTTGCCGGGGCCCGCGTGGCCGTCCGGGCCGAGTCCCGTTGCCGCGCCCGCGTCCTGGCCGGGGCTCCTGCCCAGGCCCGCGTCGGCGTTCGGGCCGTGGACCGTGTCTGCGCGGGGGGCGAGTCCCGCGCTCGGCTCTGCGGCCGTGCCCGGCTCGGAGCGCGGGCCGAGGACGGTTTGCGTGTCTGTTCCCGCGTCGGTGACCTCGTCCACGCTCACGGCACCGTCCGGGGCGGGGCCCGCTCCCGAGTCCGTGACCGGGATCCGTAGCAACGTGCCGCACTCGCAGCCCATTTCCGGTTGCGGCCACTCGTCCCGGCGACCGCAGGACGGGCAGGGCACGGTGACCCAGTCCTCGGCCCAGACGCGGTGGGTGACGACCGTCGCCGCCGCCGCGCGGTCGAGCGGCGGCGCGACGGCGGCGCCGCACGCACAGGGATACGACGGCGCGACATAGAGGTGCTCGCGCCGACAGGCCGGACAGCGCACCGGCACGCTCTCGGACATGGGTCCCATCGTCCACCCACCAACCCCCGCTTGTCCTTCCCTTGACGGCCTTCGCAGGCCCACTTACATTACTTCCAGATAGTAGAAAACATTTTCCGCAATACGGAAGTGCTGCCGTGGGGCGCGACGGGAGTACGCATCCGACAGCCGAAGCAGGAGTACTCGATGGCTCGAATGACCGCTGCCCGTGCGGCAGTTGAGATCCTCAAGCGCGAGGGCGTCACCGCCGCGTTCGGTGTGCCGGGCGCGGCGATCAACCCCTTCTACGCGGCGCTCAAGGCGTCCGGCGGCGTCAACCACACCCTCGCCCGCCATGTCGAGGGCGCCTCCCACATGGCCGAGGGGTACACCCGCACCCACCCGGGCAACATCGGCGTCTGCATCGGCACCTCCGGCCCCGCCGGCACCGACATGATCACCGGCCTGTACTCGGCCATCGGCGACTCGGTTCCGATCCTCTGCATCACCGGCCAGGCCCCGACCGCGGTGATCCACAAGGAGGACTTCCAGGCCGTCGACATCGCCTCGATCGCCAAGCCGGTCACGAAGATGGCGGTCACCGTGCTGGAGGCGGCACAGGTCCCGGGCGTCTTCCAGCAGGCCTTCCACCTCATGCGCTCCGGCCGCCCCGGCCCGGTCCTGATCGACCTGCCGATCGACGTGCAGCTCACCGAGATCGAGTTCGACCCTGAGACGTACGAGCCGCTGCCGGTCTACAAGCCCAGGGCGAGCCGCGCGCAGATCGAGAAGGCGATCGCGCTGCTGAACGAGTCCGAGCGGCCGCTGATCGTCGCCGGCGGCGGTGTCATCACCGCCGACGCGGCGGAACTCCTCGTCGAATTCGCCGAGCTGACGGGCACACCGGTCGTCCCGACCCTGATGGGCTGGGGTGTCCTGCCGGACGACCACGAGCTCAACGCGGGCATGGTGGGTCTGCAGACCTCGCACCGCTACGGCAACGCGACGTTCCTGGAGTCCGACTTCGTCCTCGGCATCGGCAACCGCTGGGCCAACCGCCACACCGGACGTGTCGACGTCTACACGGCGGGCCGGAAGTTCGTCCACGTCGACATCGAGCCCACCCAGATCGGCAGGATCTTCGCGCCCGACTACGGCATCGCCTCCGACGCCAGGGCCGCGCTGGAGCTCTTCGTCGAGGTGGCAAGGGAGCTGAAGGCCGAAGGCAGGCTGCCCGACCGCTCCGACTGGTCCGCCGCCGCACAGCAGAGGAAGGCCACGCTCCAGCGCCGTACGCACTTCGACGACATCCCGATCAAGCCGCAGCGGGTCTACGAGGAGATGAACAAGGCCTTCGGCCCGGAGACCCGGTACGTCTCCACGATCGGCCTCTCACAGATCGCGGGCGCCCAGCTGCTGCACGTCTTCAAGCCGCGGCACTGGATCAACTGCGGCCAGGCGGGCCCGCTCGGCTGGACGATCCCGGCCGCGCTGGGGGTGGCGAAGGCCGACCCGCAGGCGTCCGTCGTGGCCCTCTCCGGCGACTACGACTTCCAGTTCATGATCGAGGAACTGGCGGTCGGCGCGCAGCACCGGATCCCGTACGTCCACGTCCTGGTCAACAACTCCTACCTGGGCCTGATCCGCCAGGCACAGCGGGCGTTCGACATCGACTTCCAGGTCAAGCTGGAGTTCGAGAACATCAACTCGCCCGAGCTGGGCGTCTACGGCGTCGACCATGTGAAGGTCGCCGAGGGCCTCGGCTGCAAGGCGATCCGGGTGACCGACCCGAACGAACTGGGCGCCGCCTTCGAGCAGGCCAAGAAGCTCGCCGCCGAGTTCCAGGTGCCGGTCGTCGTCGAGGCGATCCTGGAGCGCGTCACCAACATCTCGATGTCGACGACCAACGACATCTCCGACGTCGTCGAGTTCGAGGAACTGGCCACCGAGCCGTCCCACGCCCCGACGTCGCTCAAAGCCCTGAAGGCCTGACCCCCAGGACCCCCAGGACCCCCAGGACCCCCAGGACCCCCAGGACCCCCAGGACCCACACGACCCACCGGCATCGAAGGACCCACCGGCATCCAAAGGGGGCGGTCCGTCCGAGGGGGAGGGACGCCCCCTTGTATACCCTCGGGCGCATGCGGATGACCGTTCCCACGGCGCTCGGTGACATCGCCGTACGCCGCGAGGGCCCACCCGGTGCCCCCGCGCTCCTGCTCCTGCACGCCAATCCCGGCGACGGGCGCGACTACGACGCCGTGCTGCCCGCACTCGCCGAGGAGCACCGCACCTACGTGGTCGACTGGCCCGGTTACGGCGACTCGGCCGCTCCCGATCCCGCTCTGGTCTCCCCGGAGGGCCTGGTGGAGGCGGCCGAGCGGGTTCTGGACGCGCTGGAGGACGTGGACAGGGTCACCGTGGTCGGCAACAGCGTCGGCGGATACGTGGCCTGCCGGCTCGCCGAGGGCGCGTACGCGGAGCGGATCGCCGGGCTCGTGCTGGTCGACCCGGCGGGCTTCACCGCCCGGAACGCGCTCACCCGCTGGTTCTGCCGCGGGGTCATGGGACGCCCGGCCGTGGCCCGGCGGCTCGTGGTTCCGCTGGCCCGCGCCTATCTGGGCCGCCGGAGCACCCCGAGCGCCCACGCCACCTTCGAGCGCGTCCGCGGGCTACCGGACCGGCCCGAGAGGCTGGCGGTGCACTGCGCGATCTGGCGCGGCTTCGCGGACCCGGGGTTCGGCCTGACGGACCCGGCCGCCCTCGCCGTACCCGTGCTGCTGCTGTGGGGCCGCCGCGACCCGGTGGTCCCCGCCTTCCTGGACGGACGGCGGGCGCGCCGGTCGCTGCCCCCGCACACGGTGAGCGCGCTGCTGCCGACGGCCCACGAGCCGTACAACGAGCGCCCCGACCTGTTCCTGCGGCACACGCTCGCGTTCCTGCGGGATCCGCGTGCCTTCACACCCCGCCGCAGCTGATGCCGCCCGTGCCGCACCCGGGGCGCGGCACCTCGTGCTCCGTGGTCCCGCCCCGGCCGGTGAGACCCGCCTCCCGCGCGAAACGGGGGGCGAGCGCCGTCAGGGCCCGGTCGCCGTACAGGGCGCCCCCGACCACGGTGTCCACGCGCGCCAGGCCGGGGGGGGCGGCGCGGC
>NZ_JBHYKH010000261.1:0-1230 GCF_042741275.1 Streptomyces sp. NPDC058964 | reverse complement strand
GCCCCCGCCCCCGCCTTTTACACCCCACACCCCCGCCAACGGGGGGCGTTGCGCACTAGGGCCCCGGACGCTTACCGGGCCCCCCGCGACCAGGGGTTCCACGCCCGACAGGCCGGCCCGGCCTATGGGCCGGGTGTGCCGTTCGCGCAGCTTCTTGAGGGTGCGGCGGGCGGTCCGGGTCCGGCCCGGCGGAAAGGGCCGCAGCAGACCGGCGGCCGTGAGTTCGCCGCGCAGGTCGGCGAGTGCCGAGCGCACGCCCTGCCGGTTCAGCAACTGCCGCATGCCCGCGGGCCGGTAGAGGGCCGAGTGCACGGCCTTGGCCAGGGGCGGCAGCGTCTGCCCGGTGACGGGTCCCGAGGTCCGCATCGTGCCCGCCCGGCCCGCGCCGACGGCGCCGCGCAGATGGAGGTCGAGCACGCCGACCGTCACCGCGGCCCGCGGGCCGCCGCGCACGAACGCGATCTCGTGCGGCTCCAGCCGGTTCGTCGAAGCACCGCTCATCACACACCCCCGAGCGGGGGGGCGCCCGCCCCGTGCCGGCGGGCCCCCGCGTGACGGGAACGTGCCCACCGGCAGGGGTGGTTGAAGCCTCTGCGGCGGTGTTCTGAGGTTGATTTGAGGATGGCGTAGCCGACGCTACGCCCGGTGGCGTACGCATCTCGTCACGGCTCGGGCTCCGACAGCCCCGGCCAGTCGTCCGGCCCGCCGCCCTGCCACTCGATGAGGTCGTTCTCCTCGACCTCGATCCGGTCCAGATCGGCCATGCGCAGGATCTCGACCACGTCGTCCAGGTGGGAGGCGATCCCGAGGGTCACCTCGCCCTCGGTCACCCGCCGCGAACCGTCCAGGGCCGGGGCGTGCACCACGATGTGCGGAAACTCCGCCGGTGGATACGTCATGACTAAAGGCTCCTGCGGCGCGGACGGTTCCGCACTCCGGAGGAGCCTGGCCGTCCGACGGCGCGAGGCTGGGCGCGACAGGACGTTCGCGCCGTCGGACGGGGTCTGTGATGCGTGGCCGAAGCCGACGTGCGGCTGGGACCGCGGCGGAAGCGACGGACCGGTGACGCCCGTCCCTCAGGTCGAGAAGGGGGTACCGGATCCTTCACCACCGCACTGGCTCGCACTCCGCCGCGGTCCTCACCCTGCCCGGACCGAGTCCTGGGGTGGGCCCCCCCCCACCCGCCCGCGACTCCGGGCGGCGGGCGGGGGGGCTCTCGCGGGGCCGCGC
>NZ_JBHYKH010000260.1:0-12487 GCF_042741275.1 Streptomyces sp. NPDC058964 | reverse complement strand
CTCTGCAGGAGGGCGAGGGGGTCGGGGCGGTCGACCGGCGGGACCCAGAGGGCGTGCGAGGAGCGGGGGACGCGTTTGCGGACGGCCTTGCCCCGCTGGGCTCGGTCGGCGGGGGTGGTCATACGGCACGCCTCCCTCGGATCCCGGCACCTCCTCGTCTGATCGAAGTGAAGGCCGGGCGCGGGGGCGTCCGCACGTCCGGGCGGCGAAACGGGTGACGCAGTCCCGGTTGTCAGTGGGGTCGGCGAGGATACGTCCAGGACGTGCTGGGCGGAGCGGGCGTACGGGACGGGCGGAGGTCTGTATGGGCGGCGGTCAGCGGCGGCACATCGGGACGGCGGAGCGGCGGGCCCGGCTGGCCCTGCGCCACCGGCTGGCGGGTACGGCACGGGCGGCGGCCCCCGAGGAGGTCGCCTCCTCGCTGGTGGCGCTGCACGGCACGGACCCGGCGACGGTGTACCTGGCGGTGGGCGCGCGGCTGACGGACCCGGCCGGGACCCTGCCGGGAACGGAACGGGCGCTGTACGAGGACCGCACGCTGGTGCGCATGCACGGCATGCGGCACACGGTGTTCGTGTTCCCCACGGACCTCACGGCGGTGGTTCACGCGTCGACGGGCCTGGCCGTGGCCGGCCGCGAACGGGCCTCCCTCCTCAAGGACATGGCGAAGGCGGGCGCGCCGGACGCGGCCTGGCTGAAGGAGGTCGAGGAGTCCACGATGGCCGCGCTGGGGCGGCGCGGGCAGGCGACAGCGGCGGAACTGGCGGCCGACGAGCCGCGTCTGCGGGAGCAGTTCGTGTACGCGGCGGGCAAGAGCTACGAGGGCGTCCACACGGTCTCCACCCGGCTGCTGCGCGTGCTGGGCGTGGAGGGAAAGGTCGTCCGGGGCCGGCCGCTGGGCTCCTGGACCTCCAGCCAGTTCCGCTGGGCGGTGGCCCCCGCACACCCGGAACTGGAGGTCGCCGGGTCCCAGTCCGCACTGCTGCGCCGCTGGCTCGCGGCGTGCGGTCCGGCGACGGAGGCCGACCTCAAGTGGTGGACGGGATGGCGGGTGACGGAGGTCCGCCGGGCACTGGCCGCGATCGGGGCGGAGACGGTGTCCCTGGACGACGGCGGCACGGGGTATGTCGTGGACGGCGACGCGGAGCACATGGCGGAACCCGTGGAACCCTGGGCGGCGCTGCTCCCCGGTCTCGACCCCACGGCGATGGGCTGGCAGCAACGGGACTGGTATCTCGCGCCGGAGCTGCGTCCGCACCTGTTCGACCACAGCGGGAACGTGGGGCCGACGGTGTGGTGGAACGGCCGGGTGGTCGGCGGATGGGCCCAGCGGGCCGACGGTGAGATCGTCTGGCGGATCCTGGACGCCGAGGGTGTCGGCCGGGAAGGGGGGACGGCGATCGCGGCGGCGGCGGAGCGTCTGCGGACCTTGCTGAGCGGCTCCACGGTGACCCCGCGGTTCCGGACGCCGCTGGAACGGGGGTTGTCGGCTCCGATGGACGGAAGCGGCCCGCCCGGCGCTTGACGACGAGGCCGTCCAGACCGAAGCGGGACGCAGGGACGGCAGCACCAGCGCCGGGCGCCCGAACGGCACGGGGCACCCGGCGCCCGGCTCACCGCGAGTACCGCATGAACGCCCGCACCATGTGGCACGTCGTGTCCGACGGCGGATGCACGCCGATCCGCTCCGCCGTGCTGCGGATCGTCTCGTTGCGGGCCTGGTTGGGCACGTGGACGCCCGAGTCGAGCAGGGCTATGGCGAGGCGCATGGCCTTGAGCCGGCGGTTGTGCGTGACGTACCACTCGCGCGGGCGGCCGGCCGGCAGCGGGCTCTTCTCCATCGGTGTGTAGGGCGAGTCGAGCAGGACGGAACGCTTCGCGGTGGACTGGGTGGGCAACGGCTTCGGCTTCAGTGCGGCAGCGGGCACAGGCATCCTCCTGTCGCGGTCAGGGTGCCGTCCGGAAATCCCGGCGACATCCTCGAACACTGCTTCCAGTCTAACGGCCGCCACTGACAATCGGGGAGTCCGAAGGTGACCAGAACTCGCAGGTGAGAGTGGTCATTTCGGTTGCGTCACAGCTTGCGGGAGAGGCGGACGCGAGACAGGAGAAAATCGAACACCGACTTGACCGTCCGACGGGTGCGCGTACCGTGGGCCGCATGGAAATCTGGATCAACCCGGCCTGCTCCAAGTGCCGCAGCGCCATCAGCCTGCTCGACGCCGAGGGGGCCGAGTACACCGTCCGCCGCTATCTGGAGGACGTGCCGAGCGAGGACGAGATCAGGGACGTGCTCGACCGCCTCGGGCTCGAGCCGTGGGACATCACCCGCACGCAGGAGGAGGCCGCCAAGGAGCTGGCGCTCAAGGAGTGGCCCCGGGACGACGCCTCGCGCGACCGGTGGATCAAGGCACTCGCCGAGCACCCGAAGCTCATCCAGCGGCCGATCATCACGGCCGACGACGGCACGGCGGTCGTCGGACGCACGGACGAGGCGGTGCAGGACGCCCTGTCCCGCAACCGAAGCTGAACGCATCTCAACTCCGATGTGATGCAGGTTACTTAAGCGAATACTGTGACCGTTGAGTAACCCCGTTCGGTATCTCGTACATAGCGGCGTACGCTCCCCTACCTCTTCAGGAGGCGCGCATGTCGCGCAGGAGAACTCTCAGCACGAAGAAGAAGGTCGCGCTGCTGGTCAGCGCCGCGGCGGTGGCGGGCAGCGGGGCCTTCGCCCTGGCGGCCACGTCGAACGCGGCACAGAGCCCGCAGAAGGCACGGCCCCTGGCCGCGGCGGACTCGAACGTGTGCCAGGGGCTGGCCACCGCCCTCGGCAACAACCAGAAGTTCATCGACGGCCAGAAGGCGAACCCGGACGCGCAGTCGGCGGCCCGGATCGCCAACCGCGAGGCCGTGATCGAACAGATCAAGGTCCAGCAGAAGGCCGCCGGATGCGTCGTTGGGGAGTCGGCTCAGGGCTCCCAGGCGGCGGGCGGCCAGCAGTCCGGGCAGAAGAACGGCCAGCAGAACGGCCAGCAGGCGGGCCAGACCGCACCCGCCGGGAACGCGGGCAACGGGAACGCGGGCAACGCCGGCAACGCCAATGGCGCCGCCGCGGGCTCCGGTCAGCAGGTCTGCAAGGGCTCCACCGTCACGCTCTCCGGCGAGGGCGGTGCCCCGGCGGCCTCCAGCAACCAGTTCCCGGCGGGGACCACGCTGAAGGTCACCAACCTGGACAACAACAAGTCCACAACGGTGAAGGTCACGTCCGTGTCCGGCAGCTGTGTCCTGCTGAACAACGCGGCCTTCGAGCAGGTCCGGGAGCCCGGCAAGTTCCTGATCCGCCGTGCGGTCATCGAGAAGGTGGGGTGACGTTCAGGCACCCAGGAAGCCGGTGAGGCGCCGGCCCAGACCGGCGGGTGCGCTCTGCGGCAGCGCGTGGTGCGAGACGTCCGGGACCACGTCGACCTCCGCGCGCGGCAGCACCGCACCCGCCCCGGCAGCCACACCGTAGGTGTCATGTGTCCTGCTGTTCCCTGCCAGGAGCAGCAGGACCGGCACGTTCAGGCCTCGCAACTCCCGCGGCGCCACGCGTGGACCGGTCACCGGCCTGACGGAGGGGAAGCCGGCGGCCGTCTCCTGGAGGCGGAGCCAGTCGGGGTCCAGGGGGGTTCCCCCGGTCTCCCACTCCAGGAACGCGCGGACGCGCCGGGGCGTGGGCCGCAGCAGCATCGGCAGGGCGTGGAGCAGGTACGCCGCCTTGTACCCGGCGAAGCACTGGGTCGGGTCCAGGAGGAACAGGCGGCGCACCCTGGCGGGAGCGCGAAGGGCGTAGTGGACCGCGGTCCAGGCGCCGTAGGAGTGCCCGCCGAGGTCCGTCTCCCCGACGCCGAGTCCGTCGAGGAGCGCGTCCAGCCAGGCCGTCAGGTCGGCGACCGTGCGGGGGTGGCGGTCGCCGGCCGGGCTGCTGCGGCCGGGAGAGCCGATCAGGTCGACGGCGAGGACACGGCGGGCGATGGCCAGGTCCGCGGCCTGGGCGTACCAGGAGGCGGAGGTCGCCCCGCCGCCCCCGGGCAGAAGCAGCAGCGGCGGCGCGTCGCGCGGGCCGCAGGCGTTGACGTGGGTGTCACCGAATGCGGTGGGAACCGTGAACGCCTCCCGCTCCCCGGGCCACTTCGCCATCACCCTGTCGTACGCAACCCGGAAGGCGCCCGCGTCGTACGAGCCCATGGAACCGCCCCCTATTATCTCGCTCAGCAAGATACTCGCTCGCCGAGATGATAGCCGGAGGAACCGTATGCCCGACCGCCGAGGCCCCGAAATGGAGATCGTCCATCTGCTGCGTGCGGTGACGGTCGAACTCGGGCTGCACAGCGCGCGGGGGGCGAACCGCAACGGCATGCACGCGACGGACGTGCGCGCCCTGATCGCCCTCATGGACGCCCGGCGCGCGGGAGAGGAGATGACGGCCGGCGGGCTCGGTGGCGCGCTGGGGCTCAACTCGGCGGGAACCACCGCGCTGCTCGACCGGCTGGAGCGGGCGGGTCATGTGCGGCGAGTGCGCGGGGAGCGGGACCGGAGGAGGGTCGTCATCGAGGTGGACCAGCGGGCGGTGGAGCTCGGACTGTCCTTCTTCGGCCCGCTGATCGACCGGTCGGTTGAGCTGCTGCGTGGCTACGACGAGCGCCAACTGGCCGCGCTCCGTGGCTTCCTCGGCGGGGTGCGGGAGGCGGTGGCCGGAGCGGACGGCGTCTCATAACCCGGCCCTCGCGTCCTCACAACGTGAGACGTGCCACAGAACCGCCAGGTAACACGGGGTTCACATTCGAGCAATGACCGGGAAATCGCCTGTTGACAGGCTGCCGGGCATCAACAGCGGCGCCCCAGTGCCGCAGCGCCGCAGCACCCGCAAGTGCGCCTGACCCACCCCCGAAGGATGTGGCCCCGTGACCTTCAAGGCTGAGTACATCTGGATCGACGGCACCGAGCCGACGGCCAAGCTGCGTTCGAAGACGAAGATCATCGCGGGCGCCCCCGCCGGTCTCGACGCGCTGCCGATCTGGGGCTTTGACGGGTCCTCCACCAACCAGGCCGAGGGGCACTCCTCGGACCGTGTGCTCAAGCCGGTCTTCACCTGCCCGGACCCGATCCGCGGCGGCGACGACATCCTCGTCCTGTGCGAGGTCCTGGACATCGACTTCACCCCGCACTCCTCCAACACGCGTGCCGCGCTGGCCGAGGTCGCCGAGCGGTTCGCCGCCCAGGAGCCGATCTTCGGCATCGAGCAGGAGTACACCTTCTTCGACGGCGCCCGCCCGCTGGGCTTCCCCGAGGGCGGCTTCCCGGCGCCCCAGGGCGGCTACTACTGCGGTGTCGGCGCCGACGAGATCTTCGGCCGCGAGATCGTCGAGGCCCACCTGGACAACTGCCTGAAGGCGGGCCTGGGCCTGTCCGGCATCAACGCCGAGGTCATGCCCGGCCAGTGGGAGTTCCAGGTCGGCCCGCTGTCCCCGCTGGAGGTCTCCGACCAGCTGTGGGTGGCCCGCTGGCTGCTCTACCGCACCGCCGAGGACTTCGGCATCTCCGCCACCCTCGACCCCAAGCCGGTCAAGGGCGACTGGAACGGCGCCGGCGCGCACACCAACTTCTCCACCAAGGCGATGCGCGAGGGCTACGACGCGATCATCACCGCCTGCGAGTCGCTCGGCGAGGGCTCCAAGCCGCTCGACCACGTCAAGAACTACGGCGCCGGCATCGACGACCGTCTGACCGGTCTGCACGAGACCGCCCCGTGGAACGAGTACTCCTACGGCGTCTCCGACCGCGGTGCCTCGGTCCGCATCCCGTGGCAGGTCGAGAAGGACGGCAAGGGCTACATCGAGGACCGCCGTCCGAACGCCAACGTCGACCCGTACGTCGTGACGCGTCTGCTCGTCGACACCTGCTGCTCCGCGCTGGAGAAGGCCGGCCAGGTCTGATCCCCCGCAGCCACGCCGAGGGGGCGCCCACCGTGACGGTGGGCGCCCCCTCGCGTTTCCGGTGGGGCACCGTCATGGTGGGGGCATGGAGACGACGAGGTCCTGGCCGTGAAGATCGAGACGGAGAACCGGCAGACGCACGAGCGGACTTCCGCGCCGGGCCTGCGGGAACTGGTGGAGCGGACCGGCAGTGCCGGGGACCGGTTCCTCGTGATCCAGCGGATACCGCACATCCCGGGTGCCTTCGCGTCGGTCTGGCACGAGGAGGGCGGGGAGCACCGGCCGGATCACCGTCCCGGCGAGGACGGGTTCTTCGGCTTCTTCGGCACGGACCCACGGATGTGAGCCGGGTGGCGGACCTGCTGACCGGCTGGGCACGGAGGAGGGCTTCGTCTTCTTCCACCGGCAGGTCACGGCGCAGACCGCCGACGGGCACGGACTGAGCCCGTACCACGGCGGGTCCGAGGGTTCGGCCGGGACCACGACGGCCGTCGGCCACGAGGTGGCCGGCGCCCCTCGCCGGCGCCGGGCTGTCCGCAGTGTGGGACGGCAATCCGGACAAGGCGATCGAGCCCACTCCCCCTGACCTGGCACAAACGCCTCGTGGGGTGAGGCGGGCAACGACGGCTTCGCATCGGGAGGGCGTCCGAGCAGTGAGAGGAAACTCCTGTCGCGGGCCCGCGTCTGCTTCAATGGGCCCATGGTCGGCTACCAGAAGTGCACCGCGACGGGTCGCCACGACCTCGAGCCCTTCTGGCCTTCCCGTCAGCACCACGACTTCGACCGGGTGTGTTGCCGCGCGATGAACGCGCCGGCCCTCTAAAGCCGTACACCCCGGCCTTCGGCCAGCGCGGAACGAAGTACGTCCCCCGGCGCGCCCGACCACGAATCGCGGCCGCCGTCCTCCCCGACGAACTCCTCGCGCGAAAGAGCTGACCTCTCATGGCGACCACTCGTTCCTTCTCCACCGCCACCCTCACCGCCCCGGCACCGGCGAACGGCGCCCGGCACCGCCTGCGTGCCGTCGACCGGGACGAGGATCGGGGCCTCCCCCGCTCGAACGAAGTCGAGAGCCCGGGGAAGAGCGTGGCCGACTTCCTGCCGCCCGGGGCCACCTGGCTGCCCGCGCCGCAGCACACCCTGCCCACCCTCCCCGGCCGGCCGCCGATGATCGGCTACCTGGTGCTCGTCCCGGCGGACCAGCAGCCGCCGTTCCCGCCGGTCGCGGTACCCGGCCTGCCGGAGACCGAGGCCCCGGCCGCCGACGCGGGGGCGGGCGCGGACGAACCGCTCGTGCGCATCGACACCGCGCAGCGCACCGCCCGGATCGACGGACGTGAACTCGACCTCACATACCTGGAGTTCGAGCTGCTCGCGCACCTGGTGGCGCACCCGAACCGGGTGCACACCCGCGACCAGCTGGTCACCACCGTGTGGGGCTACGGCCACGTGGGCGACGGCCGCACCGTCGACGTCCACATCGCCCGGCTGCGCCGCAAGCTGGGCGCCGAGCACCGCAGGGCGATCCAGACGGTCCGGCGCGTCGGCTACAAGTACACGCCGCCCACCGGGCGCTGAGCACCCTCTGCCCTCGGCAGATTCCGGTTCCGCCCCACGGCCCGGCGGTGCACGATCCTCGGCATGAGACTTCTTGTGCTGGGCGGTACTGAGTTCGTGGGGCGGGCCGTCGTCGAGTCGGCGCTCGGGCGCGGCTGGGAGGTGACCGTCCTCCACCGGGGACGGCACCCGGCTCCCGCGGGCGCGCGGTCGCTGCACGGTGACCGCACCGCCCCGGACGGGCTGGCCGCCCTCGCCGGGAGCGAGGAGTGGCACGCCGTCGTCGACACCTGGTCCGCGGCGCCCCGCGCCGTGCGGGAGGCGGCGCGGCTGCTGCGGGACCGCGCGGGGCGGTACGCGTACGTGTCGAGCCGTTCGGTGTACGCCTGGCCCCAGCCGGCCGGCTCCGCCGAGGACGCGCCCGTCGTGGCGGACGCGTCGGCGGACGCGGACCGGTCCGAGTACCCGCGGGACAAGCGGGGCGGTGAACTGGCCGCCATCGAGGGCTTCGGGACGGACCGCTCGCTGCTGGTACGGGCCGGGCTGATCCTCGGACCGTACGAGAACGTGGGCCGGCTGCCCTGGTGGCTGAACCGGACGGCCCGCGGCGGCCCGGTGCTGGCGCCCGGACCGCGGGACCTGCCCCTGCAGTACATCGACGTCCGTGACCTCGCGGAGTGGATCCTCGGGGCGGTGGAGCGGGAGCTGGACGGACCGTACAACCTGGTCGGTCCGCAGGGGCACGCGACCATGGGCGGACTCCTCGACGCCTGCGTACGGGTCACGGGCGGGTCCGCCGAACTGCTGTGGACCGGGCCGGACGTCGTCCTGGGGGCGGGCATCGAGCCGTGGACCCAGCTGCCGGTGTGGGTGCCGCCGGGCAGCGACATGTACGACGCCCTGCATTCCGGGGACGTGTCGCGGGCGCTGGCCACGGGGCTGGAGTGCCGTCCGGTCGAAGAGACCGTCGCCGACACCTGGAAGTGGCTGCGGGACATCGGCGGTACCGCGCCCCAGCGCCCGGACCGCACGTCCCACGGGCTCGATCCGGAGCTGGAGGCGAAGGTGCTCGCGACCGCCTGGGGTGTACCTGGGAACACCCCCTGACCGGGGCCCGGGGCCAGTGACCGGGGCCGTCGGGTCGGCGAGACTGGCGGCATGAACACGATTGCGAAGAGCGGCGGCGCCCGTGCCCGCACCCGGGACGTGGCGCTGGCCGCCGTGCGGGGGCTGGTGCTGGCCGTCGCGATGCTGCCGATCTCGGTGCTGTGCCTCACGCTGACCCTGGTCTCGATCGCGCTCATACCGATCGGTGTCGGTCTCGTCACGACACCGTGGATCCTGGGCGGGGTGCGGGACGTCGCGGACGTGCGGCGGCGGCTCGCGGCCGAGTGGTGCGGGATCCGGATACCGTCGGCCTACCGGCCGATTCCCGAGGGCGCCAACCCCTGGACGCGCACCTTCGCGACGCTGCGCGACCGGCAGGTCAGGCGGGACATGCTCTGGCTGCCGGTGGACATGACGGCCGGCTTCGTCACGGCCCTGCTCCCGGCGGTGCTGTTCCTCTACCCCTTCGAGGGGTTCGCGGTGGCGGCCGGGCTGTGGCGGGTGCTCGCGGACGGACGGACCTACTGGTACGGCTTCGTGCCGGTCACCGACCAGCCGACGGCGCTCGGCGCCGCCGCCACCGCCGCGGTCCTTCTGGTCGCCTCCTACCGCCTCACCCCGCGCCTGCTGGAGGCACATTTCAATCTCACCCGGGCCGTCCTCGGCGCCGACCGGGGTGAACTCGCCGAACGCGTACGGGTGCTGACCGAGACCCGGCGCGACGCCGTCGACACCTCCGCGGCCGAACTGCGCCGCATCGAGCGGGACCTGCACGACGGGGCGCAGGCCCGGCTGGTCGCCATGGGCATGGACCTCGGCACCGTCGAGATGCTCCTGGACAAGGACCCGGCCAAGGCCAAGCAGCTCCTCGCGCAGGCCCGGCAGTCCTCCGCGGACGCCCTCGACGAGCTGCGCGACCTGGTCCGGGGCATCCATCCGCCGGTCCTCGCCGAACGCGGACTGGGCGACGCCGTACGGGCGTTGGCGCTGCGGCTGCCACTGTCCACCGAGGTGACGGTCGAACTGCACGGCCGGGCGGACGCGCCGGTGGAGTCCGCGGCGTACTTCGCCGTCAGCGAGGTGCTCACCAACGCCGTCAAACACTCCGGTGCCGACCGGATCTGGCTGGACCTGCACCACACCGACGGCATGCTGCGGATCACCGTCACGGACAACGGCAAGGGCGGCGCCGTGGCCGGAGCGGGGTCCGGGCTCTCCGGGGTCGAACGCCGACTGGGTACATTCGACGGCGTCCTGGCCGTCAGCAGCCCCGCGGGCGGCCCCACCATGGTGACCATGGAGATTCCGTGCGCGTTGTCCTAGCCGAGGACCTCTTCCTGCTCCGCGACGGACTGGTCCGGCTGCTGGAGGCCTACGACTTCGAGATCGCCGCCGCCGTGGAGTCCGGACCCGAGCTCGCCCGCGCGCTGGCCGAGCTGGAGCCGGACGTCGCAGTGGTCGACGTACGGCTGCCGCCCACCCACACCGACGAGGGCCTGCAGTGCGCCCTCGAGGCCCGGCGGAACCGGCCCGGCCTGCCGGTGCTGGTCCTGTCGCAGCATGTGGAGCAGCTGTACGCGCGCGAGCTGCTCGCCGACGGCAGCGGCGCAGTGGGATACCTGCTGAAGGACCGGGTGTTCGACGCGGACCAGTTCGTGGACGCCGTACGGCGGGTGGCCGCGGGCGGTACGGCCATGGATCCGCAGGTGATCCAGCAGCTGCTGGCGCGGCGGGGCGTCGAGGAGCAGCCGCTCGGCAGACTCACCCCCAGGGAGCGGGAGGTCCTCGAGCTGATGGCGCAGGGCCGGTCCAACGCGGCGATCGCCGCGCAACTCGTCGTCACGGAACGGGCGATCGCCAAACACACCTCCAACATCTTCACCAAACTGGGACTGGAGGTGTCGGACGACGACAATCGGCGCGTCCTCGCGGTGCTCGCCCACCTGGACCGGGACCGCTGACTTTCCGCGACCTCCACACTACTTTCACGTAACTCCTGCTGCTCAAGCGGCCGTTGGGGCCAGATCGACCACCAAACCTCTGATGAATTCGTGCGTCGGCTGAACACCTCTGGGGCCACGTCCGTATGGATGGAAGCAGCTTCACTCCTGTCGGGCGCCTCGATGCTGCCCCGCAAGGAAGTCAGAGGAGTTCCATGGGACGCAACACACGCAAACGCCGTACGCCACTGGCCACCAAGGCCATTGCCGCATCGGCGGCCCTAGCGCTCGGTGGGGGCGGGCTGATCTGGGCTAACTTCTACGCTTCGGCTCACGAGTCGAACGATTCGGCACAGAACCAGACGAAGGCCGCCGCCGCGCAGGTGGCGACGATCTCCTGCCCGGACGTCGGCCAGAAGCTGACGAACGTGCCGTACAGGGCACGCAACGGCGTGGCCGCGGAGCTGGCGAACCTCGACAAGCAGATCACCGAGGCCTACGCCCGGCTGGCTTCCACGCGTCAGGCGCAGGCGAACGACGCGAGCTTCGTGCAGAACGCGATCGTCAGCCCCCTGAAGGAGAAGCGGTCCGCGACGATCGACCGGATCAGGATCGACATCCAGCGGGTCGGCGGCAGGTTCAACACCGCGCTGTCCCAGCTCGCCGCCTGCACGACGCAGACCGCCAACCAGACCACCGCCGGTGGCACCCAGAACGGCGGCCAGCAGAGCAGCGGCGGCCAGCAGCAGAATGGGGGCCAGCAGCAGAACGGCGGGCAGCAGCAGAACGGCGGCCAGCAGCAGGGCAACGCCGGGCAGCAGCAGGGCAACGGCGGTCAGGCCGGCAACGGCCCGGCCGCGGCCGACTTCGTGGACATCACGAAGGTCGCCGCGAACGTCCAGGCGAAGCCGCAGAACAGCGGCAACGCCTCGACCGGTTCCTTCACCACCCGCTGCGGCGTGAACGCGAACAAGAACCACAACACCGACAACGTGATCGTGGCGCCCGGCGTGGCCAACGGCGCGCACCACCTGCACGACTACGTCGGCAACCAGAAGGTCAACGCGTTCTCCAGCAACAACACGTTCCTGCAGGGCGGCACCAGCTGCCAGAACCAGAGCGACCTGTCGTCGTACTACTGGCCCGTGGTCCGTGTCCAGGACGGCACGCAGGACTTCGACCAGAACGCGGACGGCGGTGGCAAGGAAGGCAACGTCGGCAAGATCCTGACGCCGGTCCAGGCGCAGATCAAGTACGTCGGCAGCCCGGCCTCCAAGGTCGTCGCGATGCCGCAGTTCCTGCGCATCATCACCGGTGACGCCAAGACCACCACCAACGGTCTGGCCAACGCCAACGCGCACTGGAGCTGCACCGGCTTCGAGAACAAGGTCCAGCTGACGACGCAGTACCCGATCTGCCCGCAGGGCAGCAACGTGGTCCGCACGTTCGCCTTCCAGAGCTGCTGGGACGGCCAGAACATCGACAGCGCCAACCACCGCACGCACGTGGCCTTCGCCGACCCTGCCAGCGGCGCCTGCGGCAACGGCTTCAAGGCGATCCCGCAGCTGACGATGCGCCTGGTCTACAAGATCACGCCGCCCACCATCCAGAACGGCGTGGTGAAGAACGCGTACGCGGTCGACGGCTTCCCGGAGCAGCTGCACAAGCCGGCCACCGACCACGACGACTTCATCAGCGTCACGAAGAACAACCTGGCGAACCGGATCGCCAGCTGCATCAACCGCGGTCAGCGGTGCGCATGACCCACTGAGGTGGGCCACCCCGGTCGGCCCACCGAAGAAGGGCCGGGGCGGGGGCCCCCCGCCCCCCGCCGTGGCCGGGTGGGCACCCCCCCCCGGGCCGGGCTCCCCCGGTGGGGGGGGGTCGTATTAAAAAAAACCAGCC
>NZ_JBHYKH010000259.1:7363-12623 GCF_042741275.1 Streptomyces sp. NPDC058964 | reverse complement strand
CCGTCACGCTATGTCGGTACGGCCGTCGAGCCCGAGCCGCCGGCGGACCACGAGGTGAGGGATCGAAAGGCACCGAGCGTCTGTGACAAGTAGCCTGCCTTCCAGGTGACAACCAGGCTGCTTCGGCCAGGCCCTTCTGCCGGCCTTTTCGGCTCCGCCGGTGACAACTATCGAGCCTCGGCACAGTTGGCGTAGGGGCCGCATACGGGAGGAGGTGAAGCTCCTGGTAGATGGGTTGTCGACCAAGAGCGACCTGTCCGCCCGGAGCTTCATGTGCTTGTCTACCCATCGGGGCTGGATCTGTCCAGTTCGGTCCTGCGGCTCCTGTCCCGTCTGCTGACGACCCGACGCCGTGAACCCGGTACGCGGTGGCGCCGCCTCACGGCGGACCAGCAGGCCCTGCTGGTCCTGGCCCACCTGCGGTGCGGGCACACCTACGCGCAGCTCGCCGCCGGTTTCAGCGTTGGGACCAGCACGGTGGCCCGGTGCGTGGCCGAGGCCGTCGAGGTCCTGGCCGCGCTCGCGTCCGACCTCGCCACGGCTGTCCGGGCTGCGGCACGCAAGGCGTTCGTGATCCTCGACGGGACGCTGCTGCCGATCGACCGTATCGCCGCCGACCGCCCGTACTACTCCGGAAAACATAAGAAGCACGGGATGAACGTGCAGGTCATCGCCGATCCGTCCGGGCGTCTGCTGTGGGCCTCGGCCGCCCTGCCGGGCGCGGTCCACGACGTCCGCGCCGCCCGCACCCACGGCATCGTCGACGCCCTGACCCAGGCGGACATCTCCTGCTGGGCCGACAAGGCGTATCAGGGAGCCGGCGGTACGGTGCGGGTTCCCTACCGCGGCCGCTGGGAGAAGCTGTCCGCAGGCCAGCAGGCCGTCAACCGCTCCCACGCCAAGATCCGCGCGCTCGGCGAACAGGCCATGGCCACCCTCAAGACCTGGCGACTCCTGCGCAAGCTCCGATGCAGCACCACCCGCATCACCGCACTCGTCCAAGCCGTCCTCACCCTCCCCCTAAACGCCCCAAGCTGAGCTTGGGAAAGGCTCACTGCCGTCAACGGCTCGGGGCATACGTTTGCGCTGCCACTGCCTGGTGTCGGTGCAGCGGGGCTCTACTGCCACGCGCCAGGCTCGGCACGGACGAGAGCGCGGACGGTCTGCTCGTACAGCTCGAGCGCGACAGAGCCCTCATCGACAGCGATGTCGATGAGGGCTCTGCGACGTTTGACGGGTCTTCGATCTTGAGCAGTGCGCCTGCTCAGGGCCTCTGACGTTTCGTGACGCTCAGTGAGGGCACTTGGTGGCTGCCGCCGGGGCCGCAGGCGCGCCGGGCCCCCCGGGGCACTGCACGGCTGCGCTCCCTCTCCGGGACTACGGGTGCAGCTTCTCGCCCTTCGCCAGCATCGCTACGTACTTCTCTATCCGGCGCGCCCGGGTCTCCGGCTTCTTGGCGTCTTGGACCCGGTACAGGATTGCGTAGCGGTTCTGCCGGTCCAGTGTCTCGAAGAACGTGGCCGCGGCCGGGTCGGCGGTCAGGGCCGCCGCGAGGTCGTCCGGCACCGTGGCGGTCTTCGCGCCGTCGTAGGCCGCCTCCCAGCGGCCGTCCGCCTTGGCGCGGTCGACCTCGGCCTGCCCCTGGGGATGCATCCGGCCCTGCTCGATCAGGGCGGCCGCCTTGTCCCGGTTGATCTTGGACCACTTGCTGCGCGGCTTGCGCGGGGTGAACCGCTGGAGCCACCACTGGTCGTCGAACTTGGCCTTCTGGCCGTCGATCCAGCCGTAGCAGAGTGCCACGTCGAGCGCCTGGGCGTAGTCCAGCGCGACGATTCCGGGGCCCTTCTTGCGAAGCTTGAGCCAGATGCCGGACGAGACGGCGTGGTTCTCGCCGAGCCATGCCTGGAATGCCTCGGCGGATTCGAATGCGACGATCTCCAAGTGCTGAGTCACCCCAGCAGCGAACCACACCCGGCCGATTGTCGTGACGCATTCGGGCACGGCCCTGGATGCAGGAGCCACGGGCTTGCTCAACGATACGACGTCCCTGACCCGGGACCGGTGGCACACCGGCTTCGTCGACGCCCTCGGTCACGGCGGGCTGCTCGGACAGGTCGAGGGCCGCACCGTCGACGCACGCGGTTTCCTGGCCGACCCCTGAAGGGTGCTGCCCGGGTCTTATGCCCGGCGGTGTCACGACCTGCTCCGCAGGCCGCCAGGGGCGCGGGTTCGCCACGGTCCACGGCCCGGCCCGTTTCTCCGCCTGGTGCTGTGCGGCGTACTCCTCTGCCCGCGCGGGCCACAGCACCCGCACCTCATGAAGTTCCTCCGCCACCCGCACCAGCGGATCCGGATCCGCCTCCCGTCGCCGGGGGATCGCGGCCGTGCGACGCGAACTCGCGCAGGGCATGGAGCAGATGATGCTGGTCCCAGATGAGGGTGCGGTCCAGCGGTTCGGACCGCGGTCGGCGCCGCGGTCCGGACCGGAGAGGACGGACCGGGAGGTGCCGGAGGCCGGTCCGTCCTGGTCACCGAGGTCAGCCGGTCTTGCTCAGCTGCGCGACGGCCTTGGCGAGCCCGTTCACCCAGAGCTGGTTGACCTGGGCGCGCTCCGTGGAGTTCGGGTACCGGTTGGTGCAGGACGGGCCGGGGCCGCCGCCCGACATCAGCTCGCTGCACGGGCCGCTGTAGTGGTCGGGGAGGCCCAGCACGTGACCGGTCTCGTGGGCGGCGACGCGGATGGAGTCGTACTGCCGGTTCTGCGCGTAGTCCAGGAAGATGTAGCCGCTGCCGTGGCCGTTGGTCGACGCGTACGATCCGCGCGAGTCGTTGCCCTCGTAGTAGGCGAAGTCCGCGCTTCCCGAGGTCGCCTGGAGCTTGACGTTCGACACGGAGCTGTTCCAGATGGAGGCGGCGCTCGATATCTGGGAACGGAAGCTCGGCGCCTGTGAGACGTTGTAGTAGACGGTCACCACCTTCAGGGACGGCTGGGAGGCCTGCCGCTTCGCCACTGACTTCAGAACGGCGTCGAAGAACGCCTTGTTGCCGGTGTTCTCGGCCGTGCCGACGTAGCCGGCGCCGGAGGTCCGGGCTGGGGTCTCGGCGGTGCTTCGGGCACCCGCCGGTGTCGCAGTGCCGAGCGCGGCGGAGGCCAGACCGAGGCCGAGTGCGAGGGCCAGAAGTCTCCTGGAGTTCTTTGGCTTGGTGGGCATGGGGAACGAAGCCATGTGGGGGGCTCCTTCTCGTCCTGTGGGGTTGAACGATCGGTTGCCCGTGAGTCTCCTTCAGTCCAATGGGACGACGGATGATGGCAGTTGGGGATAGCGCGGTGCTATCTGCGGCCGGCTCACCCAGACGCGTCGGTCGGCGGGATCGACTCGGCCGACTCGTCCCTATTCGTTGGAACTTGAACATCTGGTGTGCCGACCCGTCCCGCCCTAAGCTCCCTTCATGGAGCTGGAGGTGAGGCACCTTCGCGTTCTCTGTGCCATCGCCGACACCGGCAGTCTGCACAAGGCGGCACGGCAACTCGGCCTGGCACAGCCCTCGGTGAGCACACAGCTGCGACGCATCGAGCATGCGCTGGGCGCCCAGCTCTTCGTGCGCGCCCAGACCGGTTGCCGGCCCACCCCGCTGGGACTGGCGGTACTGAGCCGTGCCAGACCCCTGGTGGCGGAGTTCACGGCGATCGTCACCGAGACCAGGGCAGCGGCCGCCCGCGCAGCCGGGGGGTTCCAGCTGCGCATCGGTGCCACGGCGAGCCGTGCCATTCCCGGCTGGCTGCGCCTCCTGCGGGCACGGGTCCCGCGGATCGAACCTACCCTGCAGATGAACGTGTCCGCCAACTTCCTGCTCGGCATGGTCGCTGCGGGACGGCTCGACATAGCCTTCGTGCACGAGGTCGAAGGCAGTCCGCTGCGCATTCCGCCCGGGCTCGGCCTGCGCGTTCTCGTCGAGCGCGAACCGCAGTTCGTCACCCTGGCGGCGGACCACCCGGCGGCGAGGCGGCGGCAGGTTCCGCTCGCCGACCTGGCCGGCGACCGCTGGATGGTTGATTCCACGGTCGACGGGGAGTGGGACGCCCTGTGCCGGGCGCTGCGCGCGGCCGGTCTGGAGTCGGAGATGCTGCACGGCGACTACCTCACCGCGTACTCGCTGGCCGCCACCGGCGAGGTGGTCACGGTGAGCCAGCCCACCGCGCATCTCCGTCCCGACCTCGCGATCCGCCCCCTGGAGGGCGACCCGATCGGCGTACGCCTCCTCCTTGCGGCCCGCACTGAGGCGGAACTGGACAATGTCTACGATGAGTTGGAGGAGTCCTACTGGACGGTGGCCCGCGATGCTCCGGCCTACCGGGAGTGGCTGGAGCGGGCCCACCGACCGCTCGTACCGCCCGACGGGGCAGCCGAGTCCCCTTCGCACCGTGCTCCGCGCGGACGGTATTGGCTTGCTCGAACTGAGCATGGCTGAACAGGACTTCTGCGTAGACCTCGAACGTGATCGTGCCCTTGCCAGAACTTCGTCCGTGCGGGTCAGGCCCCATGTCGGTACTCGTGGAGGACCCCGCCGAGGCGGTCCCGCCGTCGTATGTCGAGGCGGGCGATCCTGTCCGGGTCGGTGATCGGCGTGGGCAGCGGGTGGAGCGGGCGGGCGTTGGCGCATCCTGGTGCGGCCAGTGGGACAGCGCGGCGACTTCCCACCGGCCCGAGCGGGCCCTGAGCGTGAGCTCGTACGCCAGCGGCCACCGGCCGGCCGTGTCCCGGGCTTCCACCCGGGCGAGGGCACGCACCACCGTGCCGTCGGCCAGCACTTCCTGGACAGTGACCGCCGTGTATGGGGCGGGGGAGACCAGCGTCAGCTTCACCTCGGGTGCGAGGTAGCGGTCGACCTCCCCGGCCCGCGTCAGGTAAGCGCCGAAGAACTCGCCGGCTGCGGAGGAGAGATCGCCCTCGGATGGCACGCTCTCGGCCACCGCGGCGCGCGCCAGGCTGGCAACTGCACGGGGGCCGGTCGCGGCAAAGGAGGCGTCGCTCGCATCAGTGGCCACGGGAACGACGAAGTGGCGCAGCCGTCCGTCGGCGTACTGCGCAGCCTCGGTCACCGCCGCCCACTCGCCGTCCTCGCTCTGCGCACTGCGCACGGCGGTGGGGCAGCGGCGGGACCGGTGTTGGCCTCTGCCACGTGGGTTGGGGGGGGGGGGGGGGGGGCTCCCCCCCCCGGGGGCCCCCGGGGGAGGGGGGGGGGGGGTGTCCACCCCGCG
>NZ_JBHYKH010000259.1:0-7353 GCF_042741275.1 Streptomyces sp. NPDC058964 | reverse complement strand
GGGGGGCCGGGGGGCGGGGCGGGGGGGCGCGGGGCGGCGGGGCGCCCCGCCGCGCGGCGCCCCCCGCGCCCCCCCCCCCCCCCCCCCACGACCGTGGCCCCCGTGGAACGGGGGGCGGTTCAGGACACCACGGGAGCGGCGTCCGTGACCTCGCTCAGCCGGATCGTGCACAGCCCGCGGGGCTCGCTCTTTACCTCCGTCACCTTGAGCTGGGTACCCGGCGTAAGGATGTATTCCTCCTCGCCGGTGAAGGCGGAGAAGCTCTTGATCCCGACCGCCCGGGCCGGTGTCACCTCGAAGAGGGTCCGCCTGCCGCGACTGCCCAAGAACGCCCTGGCCACCTTCAGCTCGGAGGTACACGAGGAGACGCCCCACCAGGTCACCGCTCGTCCCACCGGGTACTGCGCCCGAAGGTCCAGCGACACCCCGCGCCACAACGGCTGCGTGTAGGTCGGCAGCTCCGAGACCGCCGAGAACAGCAGCCGCAGGTACGGCAGGTAGGGCGTGACCCTGGTGCGGTCGGGGGAGCGCAGAACGCTGTTGATCTCGCGGTAGAAGGCTGACTCACAGGTGTAGAGGTGGAGCGCGGCGATCGCGTCGGCGGACAGGCCGTCGCCAGCCGTCCGGTCCGCACGCTGCTTGCCGAAGTCGTGGGAGCGCTGGATGTGCCTGGCGAGCCCGGACAGTGCTGCGGAGACCGGGGCGACGGCGTCCTGGAAGTCCATCAGCGGGGTGTCGAAGACACCGGTGATCGCGGGCAGGACCAGGCCCTCGTCCTTGACGCTGGTGAGGCGCTCCAGGTACAGCTGGTGCAGATTCATGGTCGACTCGATGAAAGCGCCCATGCGCGCCGAGACACCCCCGTCCGCACCGCCCGAGCCGGCCGCCGGCTCGTTCCACCCCTTGCTCGGCAGCCAGTCGATGCCGTCGGCGCCCAGCGAGGTCAGGGCGCTGTTGACCTGGGCGAAGTGGTCGCCCTCGCAGAAGATGTCGCCCTGTGCCGCCGGGTTCGCGTGGTCGAGGTGCCGGACGTCGACGTCCGGGTACTTCTGCTGGAGCCGCAGGACGACCCGCTTCAGGCTGCGGGCGTGCGCCCCCCACCACGCGAACACGACCCCGCGGTCCTCCTCGGTCGCGTCCTGCTTGGCCTTGAGGATCTCCTCGACGATCCGCTCGGCGACCGGCCGCCAGAACGCCGTGTGCTGGTCGGCACCCATCGCCCCGTCGCCGCTCGCGGTCAGCGACGCGTTCAGCAGGAGCACGCCCTGCGTCAGCATCGCCTGGAACCACTCCGGCGGCTGGACCGTGTCCCGCTCCTTCAGCAGCGCCCGCACGTCGGCGATCGGGGTCTTCTTGGCGATGCCGTACTTCCACATCGCCGCCGCCTTGATGAGGCACCGGATGCTGACGACCCGGCCGAACTGGCTGTCCTTCCAGTCGCTGAAGGTGTTGTCGAACATGGCAATGCCGGTGGCGCTCTCCGGCCGCGGGTACGGGTTCTGACCGAAGACCACGACCCTCCACTTGTGCGGCGGGTTCGGCTTGAGCGCCTGGAACGTCAGCTCGCGGACCGGGACCACCTCGTGGCTGCGGCCCTTCCCGATGAACCGTGCGGCGTCCGGCTGCGCCTCGATGACCGGCTTCAGCAGCGGGAGCCAGGCCTCCCCGCCGCCGTCGAAGAGCTCGGTCAGGGCGAGGGGGTCGTTCGCATCGGGCTGGGCCTGCGGCGGCTGACCGAGAGCCGGGACGCCGGTCGTCGATCCGGCCATGGCAGAGGTGCTTTCGCTCGTCGTGGCAGAAGAAGAGGAGGGGGCGGCGGAGGGAGCGGGAGCAGCAGTTTCGGGCGCCGACGCGGGGGCGACGGGCGTGACGGCTGTCGGCGGCACGATGCGCACCCGCTGGTCGACGGGCGCGTTCTCGATCCCGTGGAGCTGGGAGATGATTGTGGACCGCAGCTCGTCGTCGTCCTCGAACCAGTGGTCGTGGAAGAGCGTGTAGCCGGTCCACATCAGATTGGCGCACACCCGGGCCGGCACCTGGCCGGTCTGCGCCCCCATCCCGACCAGCGCCACGGACCGGATGCTGCCAGGCTTCTTCCGGTTCTGCCGGTGGACGGCCTGGAAAGCGGCCGCGCACGCCAGCGCCACGTTCAGCGTGGCACTCACGTCCTGCGAGGACCGCACCATAGTCGGCGTCGATATCAGGTACCGGGGGACGGTCGCGCCGGACGGGACGCAGACCGCGCTGCCTACCGGCATGGGTCCGGCGAACCGGTCGCGGATCGCCCGCTGGACGCGCACCTGGATGCCAGCCCCCAGATGCCGCTTGATGACGGCGTCGACCCCGCCGTCCATCCGGCCCCGGGAGTTCGTGGGGGTGACCCAGGCGTCGACGTCCTTGTCGAGGATCGAGCCCTTGCGGATCTCGATGCCGGGGGTGTCGGCGAAGGCGGCGCGCCACGCCTCCACCACACGCTCGTTGACGTCCGTCAGCACCACCCTGAGCGCGGGCAGCACACTGCTCTCGGTCATCGTCCACTCCTGTCGTGCAACAGCGGTTCCAAGACCTCGAACGTATCGCCCACCACTGACAACGCAGCCCCGACAAGGAGCCAGTGACCTGCCGTCATGCTCCGGTGAAGGTTGGGCTAGGAGGTGCCGGATCGGTCAGCCCTGGGTCAGAACCGGCTGGAGAGGGTTGCTGGTGTGCACATCTTCGTGAATCACCCCGGCGCGGACAGAGCCGCCCTCGGCGCGAACATCTACATTGCCGCCAACGGCCAGGCCACCCGGCCCGGCGGTCACGTCCCCTTGCGGGACGTGCTGCACGAGCAGGCTCCGCAACTCGGCGGCGGCCTGCCTACGCTCAAGCTCGTTCAAATTTTCCAGTACGGCCCCGAGAGGGTGACTGTCATGCGCACCGGTGTCACGCACCCTGATCCGGCTGTCACGCTGTCGATGCGGCGCAGAAAACGGGCCCGACTCCTGGATTAGGGCCACCTCGCAGATCAGCGTGACACTCTCCCAGTCCGGTTACGGTCCGCAGCCGACGACCGATTCAGCGGGTGTCCTGTCGCAACGAAGTCTGACGAGTCTCATCGAAGTCCGACTGGCAAGCGTTCGTCTCATCGGAGTTTGACCACAGCGGGGCGCGGGCCGTTGTCAGAGGTGGGGGCTAGGGTGCGCTGCCGTGGACGCTGCTGATCTTGACTACCGGGTCCGGACGTTGTCCGGCTGCATTCCGCCGCTGCTGGTCTCACGGCTTCTTGAGCTGGGCCATGTGGTGGAGGTGGAGTTCCAGGCCGGGCGTGGGGAGTGGTTCTGCGCGCGGGAGTGGGCACGCCTGCTCGGCGGGCAGGGCCGGCAGGCAGAGGCGCTGGAGGCGCTCGCTCCCTATGTCGCGTCGGGCTGGTGGCCGGCCACCCGGGCTGAGGCGGAGCTGCTGGAGGACTGGGGGCGAGTGGAGGAGGCGATCGAGCGAGCCCGACCGTACGCGCAGGCGGGAGACCGGCTGGCACTGGAGTTCTTCGCACGTCTGCTGGCCCGCCACGACCGTGGCGGCGAGGCGTTCACCCTTCTGAGGGCCGGGATCGACGACTGGTTCCTCGCCGACTGTCTAGTCGACATCGCTGAGGGCGCGGGCCTGGACGAGGACGCAGCGGCGTTGTTGGAGGGCCGGGTCGAGGCGGTCTCCGCTTGTGGCGATCCCGACTGCGACAACCGGCGGACCGAGCCGTTCAACGCCGTCGGACTGCTGGCCGCGATCCGGGAGCGCCAGGGCCGCGTCGAGGACGCGATCGCCCTGCTGCACACCCGCAACATCACCTCCGTCAACGGCCGTGACCAGTTGGCCGACCTGCTGGCGAGGCACGACCGGATCGAGGAACTGCGCGCGTACGCGGCGGCCGAGTACCACGGGCACGCCGCGCGGCGCCTTGCCGAGGCGCTGGAGGAGCGCGGTGACTTGGAAGGCGCCATCGACGTGTACCGGCGGCCGGGCGACTCTCCAGCCCGCCAATGTCACGGTGCTGTGCTCCTGTCCGAGCTCCTGGCCCGGCACGGGAGGGGCGACGAGGCGATCGAGGTGATGCGCACACTTGCGGAGTCGTCCGGCGGCGGGGAGGACTGGATGGTCGACACACTGTGCACTCTGTACGCCGACCACGACCGCGCCCACGACGGCCTGGCCTACCTCGATGCCCTCAAGGCGCGCCGCGACGGTGAGGAGGAGTGGGACTTCTTCAGGATGAGGCTTCCGCTCATGGCCGGTTGCGGCCTGCTCGACGAGGCAATCGAGCAGGCGCGGGCGCATCCCGAAGGCGACACCTGGTACGCGGCCTGGAGCGTTGCCGACCTGCTGGCAGGGGCCGGCCGCGCGGAGGAAGCTGTCGCCGTCCTCGAACAGCACCTGCCCTCCAACAGTTCCCTCCTCGCCCGGCACCTCATCGACCTCGGTCGTATCAAGGACGCCGTGGGAGTTCTTCAAGAACCGAGGACCAAACCGGCCGAACTTGTCTGGAGTGGCACCTTCTCCACCGAACCTCCGTTCTGACACTGCTGACGAAGGAGCGCACCTGGTCCGTCTGACGCGGTTATCAGCAGGTCACCCACCTCACCGGTGTCTCCACGGGTACGCAGAGCAAGGGGACCACGGTCTACGGCATGAACGGCGACCGCGTTCTCGGCCCGGACGGCAAGACCCCTGACCCCGACAAGCGCAGACGGTCAAGGTCGCCGGGATCAAGGCCGAAGAGATCACCGACTCCGAGCCCTATGCGGGATTCACCCGTGAAACGGTCACCTACAACGGCGCGACCGAGGTCGGCGGCAGCATCAGCGACCCGTGGTCGAAGCGGACCGCGACGCAGCACAAGTTTGGTTATGTGCATGACTTCGGGCTCTGGTCCACTCCTTGTGGTCGCGTACTCAGCGTGACGGTCGATCTGAGCGTGACAGCGGTCAAGGGCACCCGAGAACCGTTCGGCTGGAGAGACACCTCATGCAGCGAAGGAGTCGAGCGGCCTCGGTTCTAAGCATCCCACAAAGCTCTCTACTGCCCACCGTCAACAACGACGGGTGCAGAGCCATCGTCGGGGAAGAAGGTGTCGGCGATCCGGACGAGCTCGGCGTCGCTCAGCTGAGGCGGTCTCCAGCCGCGACCTTGTGCGTGGTCGACGAATCGGGCGTCCAGGGGAACGTGGTAGTGCTCGACGTAGTGCGCCAGGTCCGTGTACCAGAACCACTCACCGTCAGTGAGGAGATGCAGGCCGCCGATCAGCTCGTTCCTGGGGCTGAGAACGTCGTGGACTCCTGAGGTGGTCGCGGCCCCCGCGCACAATGCGCCGAAGTTCCTCATGAGACGCGCGTTGCATGCGAGCGCGAACGCAGCACGGCAAGTTCGCAATGGCCGAGGGTGTTCGCGCGGGCCGCCCCAGCCGATGACGCAGACGCAGGGAGGCTCACCGAGGAATCTCCACATCTCACCACCGAACCTCCATGCGGATCTGCGCCGCGTGGCAACACGTCGGCGGATTCGGCCAGTTCGTCTCATGACTACGTTGCAGCCCAAGCTCCGTCCGCGCTGCGGGGGCCGGTTCCGATGCGGGGCTCGGGTGTTCTGGGGCAACCCTCCGGAAGGTGAATACAGGGGATGAATGAGCCCTCGGCAGCCAACGGCTGTTTGACGGGTTTTCACCGCCAGTCACCTGAATGCCCTGACTCAGGCACTCTAGTCTCCTATCGCCTGATCAGAAAGGACCTGATCAGTGGACAACCTCCCCGCTATCCGCTCACACAGGAGGTCCACCGTGTCCTTGCTGTCCCGCGTCAAGCGCTCGCGCCGGGCGCTCTCCCTGGTCACCGCCCTCCCCGCCGCACTGGTCGGGGTGTGGGTCGCCGCCCCGGCCGCGCAGGCCGCCGCTCTTCCCGCCCCCGACCACGTGGTCGTCGTCGTGTTCGAGAACCACTCCTACGAGCAGGTCATCGGCAGCACGAGCGCCCCGTACCTGAACAACACGCTGAAGGCCGGTGGCGGCAACCTCACCAACTCGTTCGCCATCACTCACCCCAGCCAGCCGAACTACCTGGACCTCTTCTCCGGGAACAACCAGGGCATCACCAACGACAACTGCTACACCCCGCAGTTCAGCAGCGCCGCGAACCTCGGCTCCGAGCTCATCGCCGCCGGCAAGAGCTGGGGCAGCTACAACGAGGGCCTGCCCTCCCAGGGCTCCACGGTGTGCACCAACTCCGCCACCAAGTACGCCCGTAAGCACAACCCCTGGTTCGCCTTCAGCAACGTCCCGCTGAACACCGCGCACACCTTCGCGCAGTTCCCGACGGACTACACGACCCTGCCCAAGGTCTCGTTCGTCGTCCCGAACCTCTGCAACGACATGCACGACTGCTCCATCTCCACGGGTGACACCTGGCTGCAGAACAACCTCAGCGCCTACGCCACCTGGGCCCAGACGCACAACAGCATCCTGGCCGTCACCTTCGACGAGGACGACAGCTCGCACAGCAACCACATAGCCACCGTGTTCTACGGTGCGCACGTCGCGCCGGGCAGCTCCACCTCGACGCACTACAACCACTACGACACGCTGCGCACCCTTGAGGACCTAGCCGGGCTGACGACCCACGCCGGGGCCGCGGCCAATGCCTCCGACATCACCGGCATCTGGAACTGACCTCGGGTCGGGCTTCACACAAGGCCGTCCCTCGGCGATGAAACAGCATCAAGACCGCCGCCTCCCAGGAGACGGCGGTCCCGCCGTACCGGGTGGCCCAACTGCCGCAAGGCCGCCCGTGGTCGGGCCTCCGGTCTGCGCGCGGTTGGGCACGGCGGGCGCGAAGGAAGATCACTACTATGCATGAGTGCTCTCGTACGACGAGTTGACTTCACCGGAGCGTGAGCTGTGGGACGCGTTCCCCGATGGACACCGCGTGGACCTGCGCACGGGTGTGCCCGATGATGATCGTGTCACCGAAGGTAGCCAGTGGGGCCCCGGTCGGACGGTTCGTGCCGCGGTGATTGCGGCGCTGCTCTGGGGTGTGAACGCCGTGCAGCCAGGCGCCGGATGTTGCTGGTCACCGCGATTGAGCGGCGTTCGTATGCGGCGTCGATGATCCGGTAGAACGCTTCGGCGGCGTCCTCGCCGACCGGAAGCAGGCCGACGTCGTCGATCACGATCAGATAGGGCCGGGTGATACGGGCGGCCGCGCGGGCGGGGGGGGCCGGGGGCGGGCGGCCGCCCCGCGCGGTTGGGGGGGGGGTGAATCCCGGCGGCGCGGGGGGGCGCGGGCCCCGCGGGGGGGGGGACACCTCGCTCGCACTTCGCTCCTGCCAGGG
>NZ_JBHYKH010000258.1:0-12652 GCF_042741275.1 Streptomyces sp. NPDC058964 | reverse complement strand
GTCTCGCGCGGTTCGGGAGCGAGCGCGTGTCTGTGTGGGGCTCGCGGTGGGAGTCCTGGCGAGCGCCGCCGGCCGCGCCCCCGCCCCCGGCCCCGCGCGGCTCTGGTGGTGCGGGTGTGGTGAGGTCAGCTGCCGTTGAAGGTGCCGGACTCCACGGCCTTCCAGGCACCGCTCTCGACCGAGTAGACGGTGAGCTGCTTGTTGGTCGCGTCACCGTACTCGTCGAAGGAGACCTTGCCGGTCACACCGTCGAAGGAGACGTTCTGCATCGCCTCGGTGATCTTCGCGCGGGCGTCGGACGGCAGCTTGCCGCCGTTGTCGTCCACGACCTTCTTCACGGCCTCGATGATCGACCAGGTGGAGTCGTACGAGTAACCGCCGTACGCGCCGTACTCCTCCTTGTAGCCGCCCGCCTTGTAGTTGGCGACGAACTCCTTGGCGGAGGGAAGCGTCTCGACCGGCGCGCCGACCGAGGTGGCGAGGTCGCCGGTGGCGCTGGAACCGGCCAGCTTGATGAAGTCGTCGGCGTAGATGCCGTCGCCGCCGACCAGCGGGATCTTGGCGCCGGCGGCCTTGATCTGCTTGCTGAGCGGGCCGGCCTGCGGGTACTCGCCGCCGTAGTAGACGACCTGGGCCCCGGAGTTCTTCACCTTGGTGGCGACCGCGGAGAAGTCCTTGGTGTCGGGGTTGATGTGCTCGGTGCCGACCACCTTGCCGCCGAGCTTCTTGAACTCGTCGGTGAAGGTCGCGGCCAGGCCCGCGCCGTAGGTCTTCTTGTCGTCGATGACGAAGACCTTGGTCTTCTTCGCCTTGTTGTAGACGTACTGCGCGGCGAACGGGCCCTGGATGGCGTCCGTGGTCGCGGTGCGGAAGTACGACTTGTACGGGCGCGCCTTCGACTTCTGCCAGTTGTCACCCTGGGTCAGTGCCGGGTTGGTGTTGGCCGGCGAGACCTCGACCAGCTTGGCGTCGTCGAAGACCTTCTGCATCGACTGGGCCACGGAGGAGTTCAGCGGGCCGACGACGCCGAGGACTTCCTTCTCGCCGACGAACGCGGTGGCGTTCGTCTGGCCCGAGGAGGGCTGCGCCTGGTCGTCGCGGGCCTCGATCTTGAAGTTGACGCCCTTGACGTAGTTCTTCTTGTTGGCCTGCTTGGTCGCGAGGTCTGCCGAGTTCTTGATGCCCAGGCCGAGCGCGGACAGGTCGCCGGTCAGCGGGGCGTCGACGCCGATGACGACGGTGGTGCCGCCACCGTTGCCGGAGTCAGAGCCCTTGTCGCCGCTGTCACGCGAACCGCAGGCGGTGAGGGTGAGTGCTCCCGCCGCCAGCGCGGCGGTGATGGCGATGAGCGAACGATGACGCACGATCAGTCCTTTCCCCTGGCACGACCGCATCCCCGTGGAAACGGTCGAGTCGCCCGCAGAGTCGAAGTGAGAATCCGACGGCGTGGTGACTGGCCGTGACTCTAAGCGCGGGTGGGGAAGGTCGAGGAGTGTCTGACGAATGCTGTGACGCTCTTGTTATGACACGAGGTAACGCACAGCGGTACACCGTGGGGGGAACAGCGGAATTCAGGCCGATTCGCCCGGTCCGCATTGTGAGAACCCGCAGGACTCGCCCCGATCCGTTCAGGCGTCTCAGGGGTTTTGGTGATTACCTCAACTTGTTGCTGCAGGCTACTTGCAAGGCCTCTGAGAGGTGTTGTGCGTAGCGTGACCCGAGGATGAAACTCTGGGTCTGTATTGCGCGCGTATTACGTAGAGTTACTTCCAGGAAAGGCAGCCCGGCGTCCTTCGGCGCCTTTCCGCAATCCGTCACATGCATGGTTATCGTGATCTCGCGGGGAGGGCCCGCCTTTGTCCTGAAGGGCGCGCGGGGGGCCACGGTCAGCGAGAGTCCGGCGTACGGCTGGGTCACCCGGGTCACGGTGACCGGTGGTCCGGACAGAACGGTGAGTGACGCCGCGAAGCTGAAACTGCGGGGCGGGGCGCCGGGCGGAGTGGGCCGGCCGTCGAGGAAGGCCATCTCCACCGCCTGTGCGGGGTACGGCGGTTCGGGCGGCGGCGGTTGCTGCGGACGGGTCGCGTAGAGGTAACCGCCGCCCGCGAGGAGCGCGGCCGCCGCGCCCAGGGCCAGGACGGCGCGGCGATGGCGGGCGTACAGCGGCGCGAGACGGGTGTGCGTGCCGCCCGGCGGGCGGACCGCCGCCGTCTCGTGGGCGTCCCACGCGTGCGTGCCCTCACCCGGCTCCACGGGGCCCACGCCGCTCATCGCCAGGGCCCTCCGTCCGGGGTCCCGTCGCGATACCGGCCGGCGCAGGCCGAGCGTGCCTGACGGTCGATCAACTCATCAGCCGCCGAAGCCCCTTGACGCCGTTTCGCGGCACGCGCGGCGTCCACGACCTGCCGCAGGATCTCGTACTGTCCGTTGGACAGTCCCATCGACTGGTAGTCGCCGTAGGTGCCGCTGTCGAGCACCCTGTGCGACCAGTGCGCGACGATCCTGGCGCACAGCTCCGCGTCGGACGTCGCGGACGCCGTCGCGGACGCCTGCGCGGAGGGGGAGCGGAGACCGGTGTCCCCGGAGCGAGCGGATCCTTCGGCCATGGGCCCGGACCCGTCGCACCCCGACGTCAACACGCCTGCCAGCAGAGCCAGTCCGAGCCCCGCTGCGGTCACCCCCGGCCGGGGGCCTCCTCGCCGTCCCATGTGCCGACGCTAAGCGGACGGACGGCGCGGAGCAACGGCCCGGTGGTGACCGCTCGGGCCGGGCTCAGTCCTGGGCGGGCCGGACGTGCGCCTCGTCGCCCGGCTTCACGTCCCGCAGCAGACAGGTCAGCCGGGCGGTGCACACCCGGCGCTCCTGCTCGTCGCTGATGATGATCTCGTACGTCGCCGTCGACCGCCCCTGGTGCACGGGCGTGGCCACCCCGGTCACCAGACCCGAGCGCACCCCCCGGTGATGCGTGCAGTTGAGGTCCACACCGACCGCGATCTTGGAGCTGCCCCCGTGCAGCATCGAACCCACCGAGCCCAGGGTCTCCGCCAGCACGGCGGACGCGCCCCCGTGCAGCAGCCCGTACGGCTGCGTGTTCCCCTCCACGGGCATCGTCCCGACGACCCGCTCGGCGGAGGCCTCGACGATCGTCACGCCCATCCGCGTGCCGAGGTGCCCCGCGGAGAACAGCGCCGGCAGGTCGACCCCGAGCGCGGCGTACTCGTCGATGACCTCCTGCGGGAACTTCACGTTCTGCTGCTCACCCATGGGACCCGGCTCCGTTCGTCGTACACCTGTCTGTCGGCTGAGCAAACGCTCAGTCGGTGGCCGATTGTTCCAGACGCACGACCACGGACTTGCTGGCCGGGGTGTTGCTGACGTCGGCGGTGGCGTCCAGCGGTACGAGCACGTTGGTCTCCGGGTAGTACGCCGCCGCACACCCCCGGGCCGTCGGGTAGTGCACGACCCGGAAGCCCGGCGCCCGCCGCTCCACGCCGTCCTGCCACTCGCTCACCAGGTCCACGTACGACCCGTCCGCGACCTCGAGGGCGCGCGCGTCCTCGGGGTTCACCAGCACCACCCGGCGGCCGTTCGTGATGCCCCGGTAACGGTCGTCGAGGCCGTAGATCGTGGTGTTGTACTGGTCGTGCGAGCGCAGTGTCTGGAGGAGCAGCCGGCCTGCCGGCAGCTCGGGATACTCGACCGGCGCCGCCGTGAAGTTCGCCTTGCCGGTGGCCGTCGGGAACCGCCGCTCGTCGCGCGGGGCGTGCGGCAGCGTGAAGCCCCCGGGCCGGGCCACGCGCGCGTTGAAGTCCTCGAATCCGGGGATCACGCGGGCTATGCGGTCACGGATCGTCGCGTAGTCCTTCTCGAACTCCTCCCACGGCACCGTGCCGTCCTCGTCCAGGACCCGGCGCGCGAGACGGCACACGATGGCCGGCTCGGACAGCAGATGCGCGCTCGCGGGCTCCAGCCGGCCACGGGAGGCGTGCACCATGCCCATCGAGTCCTCGACGGTCACGAACTGCTCGCCGCCGCTCTGAAGGTCCCGCTCGGTACGACCGAGCGTCGGCAGGATCAGCGCCCGCGCGCCCGTGACGACGTGCGAGCGGTTCAGCTTGGTCGACACGTGCACGGTCAGCCGCGCCCGCCGCATGGCCGCCTCGGTGACCTCCGTGTCCGGGGAGGCGGAGACGAAATTGCCGCCCATGGCGAAGAACACCTTCGCCTCGCCGTCCCGCAGCGCGCGGATGGCCCGTACGACGTCGAAGCCGTGCTCGCGCGGGGGAGCGAACCCGAACTCCTTCTCCAGGGCGTCCAGGAAGGCCGGGGCGGGCCGTTCGAAGATGCCCATCGTGCGGTCGCCCTGCACGTTCGAGTGACCGCGCACCGGGCACACGCCCGCTCCCGGGCGGCCGATGTTGCCGCGCAGGAGAAGGAAGTTGACCACCTCACGGATGGTCGGGACGGCGTGCTTGTGCTGGGTGAGGCCCATGGCCCAGCAGACGATGGTGCGCTTCGAGGCGAGCACCATTCGCAGGGCCTCGTCGATCTCCGCGCGCGTGAGACCGGTCGCCGCCAGTGTCTCGTCCCAGTCGGCGGCACGGGCGGCCGCGGCGAACTCCTCGTACCCGTGGGTGTGTTCGCGGACGAACTCCTCGTCGACCGCGCCCTCCGTCTCCAGGACCAGCTTGTTGAGGAGGCGGAAGAGGGCCTGGTCGCCGCCGATGCGGATCTGCAGGAAGAGATCGGTCAGCGCGGCGCCCTTGAGCATGCCCTGTGGGGTCTGCGGGTTCTTGAAGCGCTCCAGGCCCGCCTCGGGCAGCGGGTTCACGGTGATGATCCTCGCGCCGTTGGCCTTGGCCTTCTCCAGGGCGGAGAGCATGCGCGGGTGGTTGGTGCCCGGGTTCTGCCCGGCGACGACGATCAGGTCGGCCTTGTAGAGGTCCTCGAGCCGGACACTGCCCTTGCCGATGCCGATCGTCTCGACCAGCGCCGAGCCGGAGGACTCGTGGCACATGTTCGAGCAGTCCGGCAGGTTGTTCGTCCCCAGCCGGCGCGCGAACAACTGGTACAGGAAAGCGGCCTCGTTGCTCGTCCGCCCCGAGGTGTAGAAGACGGCCTCGTCGGGGGAGCCCAGGGCGGCGATCTCCTCGGCGACGATGTCGAAGGCCCGCTCCCAGGTGACGGGCTCGTAGCGCTCGCCGCCTTCGGGCAGGTACATGGGGTGCGTGAGCCGGCCCTGCTGGCCCAGCCAGTAACCGCTGCGGTTCGCCAGGTCGGCCACGGTGTGCGCGGCGAAGAACTCCGGGGTGACCCGGCGCAGCGTCGCCTCCTCGGCCACCGCCTTCGCGCCGTTCTCGCAGAACTCCGCCTTGTGCCGGTGGTCCGGCTCCGGCCAGGCGCAGCCCGGGCAGTCGAAGCCGTCCTTCTGGTTGACGCGCAGCAGCGTCAGGGCGGTGCGCTTCACGCCCATCTGCTGCTGAGCGATGCGCAGGGTGTGCCCGATGGCGGGAAGCCCCGCCGCCGCGTGCTTCGGCTCCGCGACCTGCGGTGCGTCCTGGACCGGATCGCTCTTGGGCGGCTTCGTCGCCATCGCACGCTCTCCTTACTACTGCGTCTGCCGTGCCGGGGATGCCCCGCCATCCACCGGATTCCCGAATCCTCGCACGTGCCGGGGACAGGGATCGAGACCGGGGCGAGGCGGGACCGGTACCGGTCCGGAGCCTGCGGGGACCGGGGACGGGCGGAATCGGCGCCCGCGCCAGGCCACCGCAGTCCCGGCTGTCAGTGCGGCGTGGCAGGATCGGGGGCGTGGCAGAGACAGCATCGAAGAAGACCGACAAGACCCCCGGCGGAGACCGTCCCCGGCTGATGCTCATGGACGGGCACTCGCTGGCCTACCGCGCGTTCTTCGCGCTGCCCGCGGAGAACTTCACGACCGCGACGGGCCAGCCGACGAACGCGATCTACGGCTTCGCGTCGATGCTGGCCAACACGCTCCGCGACGAGGCGCCCACGCACTTCGCGGTCGCCTTCGACGTCTCCCGCAAGACCTGGCGCTCCGAGGAGTTCACGGAGTACAAGGCGAACCGCTCCAAGACCCCGGACGAGTTCAAGGGCCAGGTCGAGCTGATCGGCGAGCTCCTGGACGCGATGCACGCCCCGCGCTTCGCGGTCGACGGCTTCGAGGCGGACGACGTCATCGCCACGCTCGCCACCCAGGCCGAGGCCGAGGGCTTCGAGGTGCTGATCGTCACCGGGGACCGCGACTCCTTCCAGTTGGTCACCGAGAACACGACGGTGCTGTATCCGACGAAGGGCGTCTCGGAGCTGACCCGGTTCACCCCGGAGAAGGTTCTCGAGAAGTACGGGTTGACGCCCGCCCAGTACCCCGACTTCGCGGCCCTGCGCGGCGACCCGTCCGACAACCTCCCGGGCATCCCCGGCGTCGGTGAGAAGACGGCCGCGAAGTGGATCAACCAGTTCGGTTCGTTCGCGGAGCTGGTCGAGCGCGTCGACGAGGTCAAGGGCAAGGCCGGGCAGAACCTCCGCGACCATCTGGAGGCGGTCAGGCTCAACCGCCGGCTGACGGAGATGGTGCGCACCGTCGGGCTGACGAGGACCGTCGCCGACCTGGAGCGGCAGCCGTACGACCGCAAGGCCGTCGCGATGGTCCTGGACACCCTGGAGATCAGGAACCCCTCCCTGCGGGAGCGGCTGCTCGCCGTCGACCCCGGAGGCGAGGAGGCCGAGTCCACCCCGGTCGTGACCGCGGGCGTGGAGCTGGACGGCACCGTGCTCGGCACGGGCGAGCTGACCCCGTGGCTCACCGGGCACGGCACGGGGACCCTCGGCGTCGCCACGGTCGACGCCTGGGCCCTCGGCGCCGGCTCGGTCGCCGAGATCGCGCTCGCCGCGGCCGACGGCGCGGCCGCCTGGTTCGACCCGTCCCAGCTGGACGAGACCGACGAGAACGCCTTCGCGACCTGGCTGGCCGACGCGGACAGGCCCAAGGTCCTCCACAACGCCAAGGGCGCCATGCGGGTCCTGGCCGAGCACGGCTGGCGCGTCGAGGGCGTCAGCATGGACACCGCCCTCGCCGCCTATCTGGTCAAGCCGGGCCGCCGCTCCTTCGATCTGGACGCCCTGTCCCTGGAGTACCTGGGCCGGGAGCTGGCCCCCGCCGCCGCGGCGGACGGCCAGCTCGCCTTCGGCGTGGACGACGGCGCCGAGGCCGAGGCCCTCATGATCCAGGCCCGCGCGATCCTCGACCTGGGCCAGGCCTTCGAGGGCAGGCTCGAGGAGGTCGGCGCGGCGGACCTGCTGCGCGACATGGAGCTGCCCACCTCGGCCCTGCTCGCCGAGATGGAGCGGCACGGCATCGCGGCCGACCGGGCGCACCTCGAGGCCATGGAGCAGATGTTCGCGGGCGCCGTGCAGCAGGCCGTGAAGGAGGCGCACGCCGCGGCCGGGCACGAGTTCAACCTGGGCTCGCCCAAGCAGCTCCAGGAGGTCCTCTTCGGCGAGCTGGCCCTGCCCAGGACCAAGAAGACCAAGACCGGCTACACCACCGACGCCGACGCGCTGGCCTGGCTCGCCACGCAGACCGACAACGAGCTGCCGGTGATCATGCTGCGGCACCGTGAGCAGGCCAAGCTGCGCGTCACGGTCGAGGGCCTGATCAAGACGATCGCCGGGGACGGCCGTATCCACACCACGTTCAACCAGACGGTGGCGGCGACCGGCCGTCTCTCCTCCACCGACCCGAACCTGCAGAACATCCCGGTCCGTACCGACGAGGGCCGGGCGATCCGCCGCGGCTTCGTCGTCGGCGAGGGCTTCGAGTCCCTCATGACCGCCGACTACAGCCAGATCGAACTGCGTGTGATGGCCCACCTCTCCGAGGACGCGGGCCTGATCGAGGCCTTCACCTCCGGCGAGGACCTGCACACCACGGTCGCCTCGCAGGTGTTCGCCGTGGAGCGCCCGGCCGTCGACGCGGAGATGCGCCGCAAGATCAAGGCGATGTCGTACGGTCTGGCCTACGGTCTGTCGGCCTTCGGCCTCTCGCAGCAGCTGAACATCGAGGCGGCCGAGGCCCGCGCCCTGATGGACGTGTACTTCGAGCGCTTCGGCGGGGTGCGGGACTATCTGCGGCGCGCGGTCGACGAGGCCCGGGCGACCGGCTACACGGCGACGCTCTTCGGACGCCGTCGTTACCTGCCCGACCTCAACAGCGACAACCGTCAGCGTCGCGAGGCGGCGGAGCGGATGGCCCTCAACGCGCCCATCCAGGGCACGGCGGCGGACATCGTCAAGATCGCCATGCTCAACGTCGGCCGGGCCCTGCGGGAGGCGGACCTCAAGTCCCGCATGCTCCTCCAGGTCCACGACGAAATCGTGCTGGAGATCGCCCCCGGCGAGCGCGAGGCCACGGAGGAGATCGTCCGCCGCGAGATGGCCGGGGCGGTTCAGCTGAGGGCACCCCTGGACGTGTCCGTGGGGGTGGGCCCGGACTGGGAGTCGGCAGCCCACTAGCCGCCGGGGGTTCGGCGGGGGGCGAGTTTCGGCCAAAGACGCTACTCGCCCTCGTCGCGTCCGGGCCGGCCGCGGCCCAGGGGACCCGGCAGCGGTGCGGCGCGCGGGCGATGTCGGCGGCTGTGGTCGGGCGTGGATGGTTTCCGAGGCCGGCGTTGTGGGCCCGGGTGGGAGCCGTCGAGCCGGGTCGGTGATCGGTGGCTCTGGTTCCGGCGCCGGGTGGAATCCGTGCCCGGGCGGCCCGCCGCCGGTCGGTCCCTTCGTGGCCGTGAGCACGCGCCTCGGCGCCGTCCGGTGGTGTCGAAGCCGGTCGTGCCCGCGGTGGAGCCCACCCGGGCTTTGGGGGCGGGGACTGGGCGCGCGAGCGGGATCCCCCGCCAGCGGGTACGGCGCGCGGACCGCCCCCGCGGCGAAGCCCGCCCAGCCTCCGCCCAGCCTCCGCCCAGGCTCCGCGGGGCGGGGGGCATGGCCCCCGGCACAAGGGATCCCCCCGGTGACGCTGCCGTGTGCGGCCGGTGTCGGGTGCGTGCCGGGGCTTCATGGCGCCGGTCGGTCCCGTCGCGGCGGTGACCGGGCGCCTCGGCGTCGGCCGGTGTCCGACCGGCCGCACCAGCGGCGAAGCCCATCCAGCCTCTGCCCGAACCCACCGGCGCAACCCGGCCCAAGCCCCCGCGGGGCCCGTCACTCACGTGGCCCCCGCCAGAACGCCTCCGGCACTCCGGCCCGCAAGGATGCGGGCATGGGTATACGCATGCTCCACCGCCGGACGGTCCAGGCGCGGAACACGGCCCAGGCCGACGCCGCCGCGGCCCCGTCCATGCCGCCCTCGCGGATCCCGGCCCTCGCGGCCGACGCAAGCACCGCCCGCATTCCCACCGACCTGACGGCAGCCGTGCGCAAGGCGGCGGTGAGCCTCAGACACCGGCTCACCACCGGGGCCTTCAGGGCGGACCGGGTCCTCGCCTGGCGCCAGTGGGCCGACCTCGGCCGCGGCTACCTCGCGCTGCTTCTCACCCTGCTCCCGAGGCCACGCCCGCCACGCAGGATGACCGTGTTCGTGGCGACCCTCATCGAGCGGCCGTACGGCTCGGCTCCGCGCGGCCGTCACCGTGAGCGGCGGGAACCCCGGCCGGACGCCACACCCTGACCCCGACGGCGTACACCAGCAGCCCCAGCACGAGTCCAGCCCCCGCCCCGAAGCACACCGTCGGCACCACCTCCCAGGGCTTCACCGCACCCCCGCCGCGGTACTCCCGCCACCGCGCCACCCGCTGCTCCGCCCCGGCCACCGCGCAGCCACCGATCACGGCTCCGGCGATCCACCGGTCCCGTACCGACAGCCGCGGCACCCCCACCGGTTCGCCCGCGGGCGCCCGCCGTACCGCGTACGTCAGGAACGCGGCGATCACGATCGCGGCCACCGCCGAACCGCCGTACTGCAGGTACCAGTACAGTGGCGCGCCCGCCAGTTCACGGCCGAGCACCGGGAACAGCCGCATGCCCCACCGGTCGAGGTGCGTGAACGCGTCCCACACGACGTGGGTGAGCGCGCCGAGCGCCGCCGAGCCGTACCACCACGCCACCGAGGAAGGCGTCGTACGCGCCCGGGGCGCCCCGCAGCGCAGCAGTGCCGCCACCCGCCCCTGCCGGGCCCGCGGCGGCAGCGCCATCAGCGGCTCCCGCACCAGCAGCCACAGTTCCACCAGCGCCCAGGCGATGAGCACGTCGACCGTGAAGACACCGGCGAACGAGTGGGTGACGTCCCCGAATTCCATCGCGCCCGGCAGGACACTGGCCGCGTAATAGGTCATGTCGGGAGAGAAGGAACCCGCGACGAGCACCGCCGGAACGAGGCGGCCGCGGCCGGATCCGTCTGCGCGCACCGCCGGCAGGACGGCGGCAGCATGGCTGAGAGTGAACGGCAACTGGGCTCCCCGCAACGGTCGTCGGCCGTACCTCCGACCGGTGATCACATCCGTCAAGTATGGGTTACGGCGAACCAGTTCAACGGCACATGGCCAACTGGTGAAAACCGGACGCCGCCGGGTGCCCTCGTAAAGCAAGTTGTCGTAGGGTCACCTGGGTTACGGCGCCGGGCGGCGTGGTCGAAGGCGCTGCCACATCGAACGAACAGTGCAACGGGGGCAACCAGAGCACCGCGTCAACCGTCACAACAGGGCGAGCAGACAGACAGAGACGGGCGCTCGGGCGTCCACGGGAGGGGTTCACTCCATGACGGCGCATTTCGGCAGGCGGCTGCGCAAGGGGGCGGCGACGACCGCCGTGGCCGCGGCGGCGGTTGCGGCTCTCTCCGCGTCCCAGGCTCCGGGTGTGACGGCCGACGACCAGGGCAGACAGGCCGCCGCCGGCGCCTCGCTCCCGGCGCCCGACGTGGAGTCCGACGGCAACGCCACCGGCAACTCGCCGTACTACACGGACCTTCCGCCGCTCAACAGCCCCAGCCCCAGCCCGTCACCGTCGTCGGGCACCGGCGGCACCCCGGTCGCCCAGGGCGAGGCCGAAGCGGGCATCCCGGCAACCGTCCTCGACGCGTACAAGAGGGCCGCGGCGGAGCTGCGCGACTCCAAGCCCGGCTGCAACCTGCCCTGGCAGGTCCTCGCCGCCATCGGCAAGGTCGAGTCGGGCCAGGCCCGCGGCGGCCGTGTCGACGCGAACGGCACCACGCTCAGCCCGATCCTCGGCCCGCAGCTCGACGGCAACGGCTTCGCGCTGATCAAGGACACCGACCACGGCCGGTACGACGGCAACAGCCGGTACGACCAGGCCGTCGGACCCATGCAGTTCATCCCCTCGACCTGGGCCTGGGCGGGCCGCGACGGCAACGGCGACGGCGCCAAGGACCCCAACAACGTCTACGACGCCGCGCTCGCGGCCGGCCACTACCTGTGCCGCAACGGCTGGGACCTGTCCACCCAGGCGGACCTGAACCGCGCGATCCTCAGCTACAACGACTCGCAGGACTACCTGAACACGGTCCTGTCCTGGCTGGAGTACTACAGCAAGGGCACCCACTCGGTCCCCGACGGCGCCGGCAGCCTGCCCTCGGGCCGCAGCGACGGCGGCGGGAAGGACCGGAGGGGCGGGACGAACGGGAAGAACCCGTCCCCGTCGCCCTCGAAGCCCGGCAAGGAGAGGCCGAAGCCGGACCCCGGCAAGCACGACGGCGACACGAAACCGGGCCCGCAGCCGACCCCGCCCTCGCAGACGCCCACCGACACGGTGGACCACCTGGAGGACGCGGGCACCGCCGAGCTCACCACCATGGCAGGCGACGCGTTCACCAAGAGGATCAGCACGCGCGCCGAGACCAAGGCGGGCAAGGCCGTCGCCAAGGTCAGGATCCGGTTCATCATCACCGGGGACACGGACGCCGCCTTCACCGGCGGCGAGCGCGTCGCCACGGCCGTCACCGACACCAAGGGCGTGGCCGTCGCGCCCACGCTCCAGGCGGGCGAGAAGACCGGCGACTTCAAGGTCCACGCCGCCGTCGTCGCCCGGTCGGTCAGCGGCGTCGACTACAAGGCCACGGTCACCGCGCGCGCCGCCGACACCCTCGCCCGTACCAGCGACACCGCGCCGACCTGCACCCCGGGCGGAGAGTTCGCCGACCAGGTCGAGGTGAAGGCCACGTACAAGGGAGCGGTCGCGGACAAGGTCGCGGCCACCGCGACGCTCGTCAAGTCGGCGGACGACCCGACCGAGAACGACAAGGGCCCCTACTTCAAGGACGCCGACGGCAAGGCCGTACGCACCCTGACGGACCTGCAGACGGACGCGGACGGTCTGCTCAAGCTGCCGAAGCTGTACGCGGACGACGCCACCGGGACCTTCCTGCTCCGCATCACCACCACCGGCGGCGCGACGCTGACCGTCCAGCTGACCGTCGCCGCGGCCGACCCGTCGGCGAGCCCGTCGCCCAGCACCTCCGCGAGCCCGTCCGCCGGTTCCTCGCCCAGCCCCTCCGCATAGGACCGGCCGCGTTCCACAGGGCGCCCCTCCGCCCCGGCGGGGCGGCGCCCCCCCCGGGGTGTGGCCCGTGGGGGGGTCTTTGGCGGCCGGTGCGACGGGGGCGGGTGTGACGTAGAGTCAGGAG
>NZ_JBHYKH010000257.1:6459-12662 GCF_042741275.1 Streptomyces sp. NPDC058964 | reverse complement strand
CTCCCCCAGGCTCTCGGCTACGCTCGAGAAGGGATGAGCCCCTCGCCCGTGCACCACCTCCATGAAACCCACGTCAGAGCCGACGTGTTACCCGACCGGAGGAGTCGCCGTGTCCGCTCACCCAGTTGACGAGAAACTGCCCGCCCTCAAGATGGCGACCACCGGTCTGCAGCACGTCGCCGCCATGTACGCGGGAGTCGTCGCCCCACCTCTCATCGTCGGCGCGGCCGTGGGCCTGTCCGGCACCGAGCTCACCTTCCTCACCGGCGCGTGCCTGTTCACCGCGGGGCTGGCCACCTTCCTGCAGACACTGGGCGTATGGAAGATCGGCGCCCGGCTGCCCTTCGTCAACGGCGTCACCTTCGCGGGTGTCGCCCCGATGACCGCGATCGTCGCCTCGGCCCACGACAAGTCCGACGCCCTGCCGGTCATCTTCGGGGCGGTCATGGTGGCCGGATTCCTGGGCTTCCTCGCCGCCCCCTTCTTCAGCAGGGCGGTCCGTTTCTTCCCGCCGGTCGTGACCGGTTCGGTCATCACCCTGATCGGCGTCTCCCTCCTCCCCGTCGCCTTCGGCTGGGCCCAGGGCCCCAACCCCGCGGCCGACGACTACGGTTCGACGGCCTACCTGGGCCTCGCGGGCATCACGCTGCTGATCGTCCTGCTGCTGCGCCGCTTCACCCGGGGCTTCGTCAAGCAGGTCGCCGTGCTGCTCGGCCTGGTCGCCGGCACCCTGGTCGCCATCCCGTTCGGCGTCACCGACTTCGGCCCGGTGGCCGACGCGGACGTCATCGGCTTCCCCACCCCCTTCCACTTCGGCGTGCCCCGGTTCGACATCGCCGCGATCCTGTCCATGTGCGTGGTGATGGTGGTCTCGATGACCGAGTCCACGGCCGACATGCTGGCACTCGGCGAGATCGTCGAACGACCGGCGGACGAGAGGACGATCGCGGCGGGCCTGCGCGCCGACACCCTCGGCTCGGCCCTCAGCCCGCTCTTCAACGGCTTCATGTGCAGCGCCTTCGCGCAGAACATCGGCCTGGTCGCCATGACCCGGATCCGCAGCCGGTTCGTCGTCGCCACCGGCGGCGGTTTCCTGGTCCTGATGGGCCTGTGCCCGATGGCCGCCTCGCTCATCGCCGTCGTACCGCGCCCGGTGCTCGGCGGCGCGGGAGTCGTCCTGTTCGGCTCCGTCGCCGCGAGCGGCATCCAGACGCTGGTCCGGGCAGGCCTGGAGAAGGACAACAACGTCCTGATCGTCGCGGTGTCGCTCGCCGTCGGCATCATCCCCATCACCGCGCCGGAGTTCTACCACGCCTTCCCGGAGACCGCGAAGATCGTCCTCGACTCCGGCATCTCGACGGGCTGCGTGACCGCCGTACTCCTCAACCTCCTGTTCAACCACCTCGGCAAGGGGCGGGACGCGCGTGACGTGACCCATCCCATGGAGGCGGGCGAGGAACTGGTGACCGATGGGGCACCCTGTGTGCCATGACAACCGAGTCCAGCCGCGTCGAGGCCTTCAGCGACGGTGTCTTCGCCATCGCCATCACCCTGCTCATCCTGGAGATCAAGGTTCCCGAGATCGGTGAACACGGACGCCTGTGGCACGCGTTGGGCGCTCAGTGGCCCTCGTACGCCGCCTATGTGGTGAGCTTCCTGGTCATCGGCATCATGTGGGTCAACCACCACCAGGTGTTCAGCTACGTCACCCGCGTCGACCGCACCCTGATGTTCCTGAACCTGCTGGTGCTGATGGTGGTCGCCGCGGTGCCGTGGCCGACGGCGATGCTCGCCGCGTACCTGCGCGAGGACAAGGCCTCGCACGTGGCGGCCGCGGTCTACAGCCTGGTGATGGTCGCGATGGCGGCGGCCTTCCAGGCCCTGTGGTGGCATCTCACCCGCACCGGCCACCTGTTCGACGCCCGTGTCGACCCGCGGGCGGCCAGGGAGACCCGGGCCCGCTTCGCGCTGGGCTCCCTGGCCTACCCGGTGACGGTGGGACTGGCCTTCGTCTCGGCCCCCCTCACCCTTGCCGCACACGGGCTGATCGCCCTGTACTACGGCTTCAATCAGGTACCGGTGCCGACCCGGGACCCGGCCACGTCATGAGGTTGGCGAGCAACTCCGCCTGCTCCACGGCGTCGTCGAGCGCATGGTGTGTGTGGCGGCGCCTTGAGAGGAGATGGCGGGGCATGGTGCCCTTGGCGACGGCCCGCAGCGGAAGGCGGGCCTTCGTCGCGTACAGCGTCTTCATGTCCAGACAGCCCGAGTGGCCGAAAGGGCTCGTCCCGGTGAAGCGGATCAGATACCAGTAGAGGAACGTCCAGTCGTACGACGCCGGGTAGCCGCACATCACCGGCTGGGCGCCGGCGCTCACCTCGCGTACCCAGTCACCGAACTCGGCCAGCGCGACGCCCGGTTCGGCTCCCTCCGCGCTCAGCCGGACCCGGTCGAGGCCGCTCACCGCCAAGGCCTCGGGCACGAACTCCTCGCTGATCGGGCGCAGTTCGCGGTAGAAGGTCAGCTGTTCGGGATCCGCGGCGGTGAACCCGTCGGCGTCCTGGGTCCCGGCGACGGCCGCGCCCAGACTCAGCATGGAGCAGGGGCCGGGGATCGGGCCGTCCGCCTCGATGTCGACGGAGATGTACAGACTCGGCTTGACACGTCGTGCGGGCATGGGACCGGAGCATGGCAGGGGCGGGGCACCCGCCGCATCCGAATTCAGGGGCGGGGGCCCGCCTGGCACGGGGTGGCCGCGGGCAGCCTGCCGGTGAAGTACGAGCGCGGCGGGACCACGAGGCGGCGTTCGTCGCCGCCTGACGGCATGGGATGTCTGACACGCGGAGCGGGGCGGCGGTCACGGGGATCCGCCGCCCCGCCTCCCCTCCCGTCACGCCCGGGGCCGCAGCACCCCCGCGGCCAGCACCAGCGCCGCCACCGCGATCCCCGTCGCCACCCGGAACGCCAGCTGGTAGCCCTCCGCCGTGGCCGGCACCAGTTCCGCGCCCCGGGCGAGGAGCCCGTCGGTGCGGCTCGCCGCGAGCGTGGACAAGGTCGCCAGTCCCAGCGAACCGCCGACGACCTGAGTGGTGTTGAACAGACCCGAGGCCAGACCCGCGTCCTCCTCGTGCGCCCCCGTCATGGCGAGCCCGGTCAGCGCGGGCATCGCGGCCGCGAACCCGGCGGAGAGCAGGAGCAGCGGCGGCAGCACGTCGGGGAGGTACGAGCCGTCGGCCGGCGCACGGCCGAGCAGCGCCATCCCGGCGGCGATGAGCGTCAGCCCGGCCAGCAGCACCCGGTGGGCGCCGAACCGGCCGACGGTCCTCGCGGACAGCCCCAGCATCAGCACCCCGATCGCGATCGGGGCCGGCAGGAACGCCGTGCCGGTCGCCAGCTCGCTGTACCCGAGGACGCGCTGCAGATACAGCGCGCCGATGAACTGGAATCCGTACATCGTCGCGATCATCAGGAGCTGGACCGTGTTCGCGCCGGTCAGCAGGCGGGAGCGGAACAGCCGCAGCCGCAGCAGCGGACGCGCGGCCCGTGCCTGGCGGACGGTGAACCCCACGAACAGGGCGACGGCGAGAGCGGCCAGGAGCAGGGTGGTGACGAGATCACGGTCCGCGGAGCCCACGATCACGTACACCGTGAGCATCAGCGCGCCCGTGACCAGTGCGGCTCCCGGGAAGTCCGCGCCCTTGCCGAGTCCCGCACCGTTCTCCGGGACGAGTACGCGAAGGGCCGCCACCCAGGCCGCGATGCCGATCGGCAGGTTGATCAGGAAGATCCAGTGCCAGTCGAGGGCCTGGGTCAGCGCCCCGCCGAGGAAGGTGCCGAGCGCCCCGCCCGCCGCGCCGACCGCGCTGAACACCGCGATGGCGCGGGCCTGTTCACGCGGCTCGGGAAAGAGCGCGACCAGCATGCCGAGCACCACGGCCGACGCCATCGCCCCGCCCGCGCCCTGCAGGGCCCGTGCCGCGATCAGCATGCCCTGGGTGGTGGCCACCCCGGCCAGCACCGAGGCCGCGGTGAACACGGCGAGTCCGGCCGCGAACATCCGCCTGCGGCCCACCAGGTCGCCGAGCCTGCCCGCCAGCAGGAGCAGTCCGCCGAAGGGGATCAGATAGGCGTTGACGACCCAGGCGAGACCCGGCCCGCTGAAACCCAGATCGCTCTGGATGGCGGGCATCGCCACCGTGACGATGTTGCCGTCCAGGATCGTCATCAGCGTTCCGGCGCACAGGACGACCAGGGATGCCCAGCGGGAGTACGTTCGCGACGGCGCGGACACCTGCGCCGCTGACTCGATCGTGGTCGACATGGCTTCGAGCCTCCTCTTGGTGCACGACTTGTAACGGGGTTCATCGTCGGTGACCATGGGAGGAGTCGTAAGGAGGCAGTTCAATGTCCCAGAGGAACACGGGTGTTACCGTCCAGGCAGTGAACGCGCACGCGTGCCCGGTCCGCGAAGTTCTTGACAGGGTCGCCGGAAAATGGAGCGTCCAGATCCTCGTCGCGGCGTCCCAGGGACCCGTCCGCTTCACCGAGTTGGAGCGCGGCATCGAGGGGATCAGCCGCCGCATGCTGACGCTCACCCTGCGCAACCTGGAGCGCGACGGCCTCGTGACGCGCACGGTGTATCCGACGGTTCCGCCGAAGGTGGAGTACGAACTCACATCGGCGGCAAGGGAGTTGCACGAGACGCTCCAGCGGCTGACCGACTGGGCCGAGCGCAACCGCGTCTACGTCGCCGAGTCGCGGGCGGCCTACGACGCCGAGCACCGGCCGGAGCTGCTCGACGCGTAGGTGACGCGGGGACACGGGAGCGCACGGCGGCTACAGCCCGAACAGGGCCGGATCCGTCGTCAGCTCCTTGAACACTTCCCGCGGGTCGGCGACCAGCTTCCGCTCCTCGAGGTTCATGATGCCGCCGACCGCGGTGACTTCGGCGGCCACCGTGCCGTCGGCCTTGGTGATCGTCTGCCGGATCCGGAAGGTCTTGCCCTCGCCCCATTCGAAGGCGCACGTCACGTCGACCTCGTCACCCGCGAGCAGCTCGCGCCGGTAACGGATGTTCGTCTCCAGCGCCACCGGGCCCACGCCCCGGCCGACGAGCCGGGCCTGGCTCACCCCGGCGGCCTTCAACAGCGACCACCGGGCGTGTTCCGCGTAGTTGAGATAGACCGCCTGGTTGAGGTGACCCTGCACATCGGTCTCGTACCCCCGGACGGTGACGCGGACGGAAAACGGTTCGCTCACGACTTCCCCTTCTCGTGTACGGCACACTGACCCCCCGATCCTGGCACGCCGCTCAGACCCGGCGCGGTGACGCCAGCAGATAGCGCGCCCTGGTCCGCGGCTCCGTGTACTCACCGGCCTGCCAGCCCGCCCCCGTCAGCGTGGCGGCGCACGCCCGCAGTGCCTCGCCCTCGGGCGCGTACACGGCGATCGCCTCCGGCTGCGGGGTCGCGCGCACCCGGTAGCCGTCCCCCTCCGCGCCCGCCGGCCGGTGCCCGGCCGCTTCCAGGGCCAGGGCGGCCGCCCGCACCAGATGCTCGCGCTCCCAGCGGCACGGCCGGTCCGTGGCGCCGTCCGGATTGGTCATCCGGCGCAGCTCCAGCAGTCCCTGCCAGGCGCTGTGCACCTCACGCACCCGGGCCGGGCCGGAGCCGGACCCCGCGTCCTCCTCACCCCCCACGCGCGCCGCGAAGACGTCGCCGGCCGGGGCGGGATCCACCGGTGCGGCGGCACTCTTTGGCACCGCCTCCCGTAGGCGGTGCCCCGCCGGTGTCAGGAAGTGGTCGTGCGGCGGACGCGGGTGCCGGAAGGCGAGCCCCCGCTTCACCAGCGCCTCGAGCTGCGCCTGCGTGCCCCGCAGCCGCCCGGTGACCGGATCGGCGGCGTCGATGACCCGCCGCTGCGCGACGGTCGGCGGTCGTGTCACGGCGTGCTCCTCCCGGCCCCGTCCCCTGGCACCGCCGTCGGACGGCCCACTCGAAGACTACGGCGAGGGTCTGACAACGGGGCACGGCGATCCTGGTCCGGCGACTGCGGCCCCACGCCGGTGGCCGGTGGACGTGGCCCGGCCCCGGGCGGGGGGCGGGGGGGGGGGGGGCGGCGGACGTCGGCCGCCCGGCCCGCGGCGCGGGGCCGCCGCCCCCCCCGGGGGCGGGGCGCCGCCGCGCGGTTCGACCCCCCGGCCC